>CAJXYC010000160.1 GCA_913063365.1 uncultured Cellulomonadaceae bacterium | reverse complement strand
ACGTCGTCGTGATAGAGGGTGGCGAGGTGGGTCAGTTCAATGACTTGCGCTGCAGTGACGACCTGGTCGGTGACGCCCTCACCCCACTGGGCGGTGAGCAGGGTCAGCAGAGGGCGAACTCTTTTCCCGCCGGCGTCGAACAAATACCGAGCGACGGTGTCAGCCACGTCGTTGGCGTAATGCAGCTCCTGGCGCAGTCCCGATTCAATCCGTTCCAGACCGTCGTCGAGAGCGCGGGCGACCTCACGCTGCTCGGCCGAGGCAAACAGCGCTTTTCCTCCGGAGAGAAACTGGGACCCACGACCAGGCGTGGGTGTGGGCTGTGCGGTCACCACGGATCCCTTATGTGTTGGTGGCCGACTACCTGCGGGAGCCGGTAATGGTCTGGTTGGCCTGGGTTGAGGGAGAAGCGGGGCGCGCACGGCGCTCCGCGACCGATCCTCGGACTTTCTTGCTCTCTGGGGTGCGGGCTCGATGCAGGGCAACGATTCCGCCCGTCAGGTTACGGTATGCCACCCGAGTAAACCCTGCCGCCCGAAGCCACTGGGCGAGGACCTCCTGGGTGGGCCATTCCCGAATCGAATCCATTAAGTAGGTATAAGCCTCGGGGTTGGAACTGGTGACCTTCGCAATCGCCGGCATGATGTATTTCAAATAAGCGCTGTAGGAGCCTTTCATCACTGCCCGATCCGGGTGAGAAAACTCGCAAATCACCAGCCGCCCACCAGGCTTGAGTACCCGATACATTTCCCCAATCGCTAGCTGCGGGTTATTCACGTTGCGCAGCCCAAAACTGATGGTCACCGCATCGAAAGATTTCGGCGGAAAGGGAAGTGCTTCCGCGTCTCCCTCGACAAAGGTCAAGTCAGGGTGTCTCTTTTTTCCCTCCTCGATCATCCCGGAGGAGAAATCAAGCGCCACCACGTCGGCGCCTGATTTGGCAATGGCCGCAGATGACGTTCCCGTGCCAGCGGCAATGTCGAGGATTCTCTCGCCGGGTTTCGGGTCGATGGCTTTGACGGTGGCAATCCGCCATAGGGCGGCATTGCCGCCGGAGAGAACGGCGTTCGTCCGGTCATAGCCCTTGGCGACCTCGCTGAACATGGCAGCGACGTCTTCGGGATCTTTGTTCAAATCCGCCGCCGTCACAGCCTCCAGCTTAATTGGGCACAGGTGAAGGAATACAGAGTGTGCCCAGAGAATTCAGCCAGGCCAGCTAACCTTCCAGGGTGAGCGAGCTCTTCACCTCGGATAATCCGGTTCCCGCGCTCACCGTCACCTCTCAGCCATCCACCCTTTCGGGAACGCCACTGTCGCAGACGAATCCGGACGACCACCCCCTGGTCTTTCAGCGCCGTGGCAAGGGTTTCGTGGGATTCGGGGAGTTGATCCGAGCCGAGTTTTCTGGCCCAGGTCGTTTCACGCAGGCCCGCGTCTGGTGGAACGAGCTCGTGGCACGCGCGACGGTGGCCGATGGAGTGAACAGGCCAGGCTCAGGGCTCATGGTGTTTGGAGCCTTCACGTTTGCCGATGTGTCCGCGCAGACCAGTGTGTTCATTGTTCCCGAGCGCGTCATCGGGGTCGACGACGCGGGCACGTTTGAGACGGTGATCACCGGCGAGAACCTGCTCTCTGATGCTCCACCCACAGGGCCCTCCGGGTCTGAGGCCCCGAGTCGCGGATGGGAGGAAGGTTCAGTCACCAAAGAGGTTTTCCTGGAGCTGGTGGGGCGGGCGAAGCAGGCCATCTCTGACCACGGACTTCACAAAGTCGTCATTGCCCGTGACCTCGTGACGGACGTAGGTTCCTCCTTCTCTCCGCGACCCGTTCTCGAGCATCTCGCCGAGTCCTACCCGGACACCTATGTGTTCTGTGTGGATGGCCTCTTTGGGGCCAGTCCCGAAACACTCGCGTCTGTCCGCGGAAAATCCATCACCCTGCGGGTACTTGCCGGCAGTGCCGCGAGGGGAGCCCACCCGGAAGAGGACCGTTCTGCAGCAGAGGCGTTGGCCAC
>CAJXYC010000159.1 GCA_913063365.1 uncultured Cellulomonadaceae bacterium | reverse complement strand
CGGTCTATCGGAGCGATTCCCGTGACGAGGGGAGTGGGCCAAGCTGCTCAGGCAGCGCTGGATTCTGGACTGGAATTGCTGGAAAACGACAAGGCCTTCGCAATTTATCCAGAAGGAACACGCTCGCTGGACGGCCGGTTGTATCGAGGGAAGACAGGAGTCGCCTGGCTTGCCCTCAAATCTGGGGCACCCGTGGTCCCCGTGGGACTGAGCGGAACAAACCGCGTGCAACCGCCGGGATCGAAAGGAATCCGGTTAGCAAAGATCTCCGTGACCTTCGGAAAAGCGCTTGATCTTTCCCGGCACGGGAGGGCTGACTCGGGTCGCGCTCGCCGTCACGCCACCGACGAAGTAATGGATGCGATTCAGGCCCTTACCGGCCAAAAGCGCGCTGACTCTTATAACGAACCGCCCGCCAAGGGCATTGTCGAGAAGGTGCGGAGACGCCTGCTCGACCGCTTCAGGTTGTAGCGGCTATCCCTTAGGCCTGGGGTGTCTCCTGGCCGCCCTGTGCCTCAGATTCTTTGATCTGCTTCCGCACGTCGTCCATGTCGAGGTCTTTCACTGCCGTGATGACCTGCTCGAGGGCTGGTCCGGGAAGTGCACCTGGTTGGTTGAACACCAAGATGCCGTCGCGAAACGCCATCAGTGTGGGAATTGATCGGATGTTTGCCGCACCGGCCAGTTGCTGCTCTGCTTCGGTGTCGACTTTTCCGAAGGTCACATCAGGGTGTTCGGTGCTTGCCTGCTCGTAGACAGGGGCAAAGGCTTTACACGGGCCGCACCAGTCGGCCCAAAAGTCAACAAGAGTGATGCCGTCTTTGGTGACGGTCTGTTCAAAGTCTGCGGCGGTGAGGTCAATCGTGGGCATATCGCTGTCCTTTCGTCGTCCGACACTATACCCCTTGGGGTATAGGGCAGTGGTCTCGTTTTTCTAGCTCCCAGCGAACAAGGCCGGTGCGTAGCATGGGGCGGACAGACAGTGTCGGTATCGGACGGAGAGGTCGATGTGGACTCCTGACCAGGTAATACGAGCCGACACAATCCACACGATGGACCCCTCCCAGCCACGCGCTCAGTGGATGGCGATTCACCACGGGAAAATTGTCGCGACCGGCCTGGGAGACCCGCCAGGCGGACCCGTGAAAGACCTTGGCCCGGTCACAATCGTGCCCGGATTCAATGACGCCCACTGTCACACCATGTGGTTTGGTTTGTCACTGGGAGATGTCGACGCGGCGTCCTGCAACACCTTGGACGAGCTCTATGACGCGCTAGCCGAGCGAGCGAAGTCGACACCACAGGGCCAGTGGGTCCGTGCAACGGGCTACAACCAAGTGTCGTTTGATGGGGTTTATCCGGACATTGAGATTCTGGATCGCATCCTTCCTGACCATCCACTGTTTATGCGGCACACCTCGGGTCACGCCTGCATCGTGAACACCAAGGCGCTCCAGCTGGCGGGCCTGGACGGGTCAACGGAGGTTGCTGGTGGAGCAATCGTCCGAGACGAGCAAGGACGGCCAACTGGGCTGTTGGAAGAACGAGCGCAAGGCATCGTGCAAGAGGCACTACTCCCGATTTCTATGGACGACATGGTCGAGGCTCTTGGCCGCGCAGGGGCTCGATACTCCTCTGAAGGGATTACGAGCTTTACCGAAACAGGCATCGCAGGTGGGTGGATTGGTCATAGCCCCCGGGAATTTGGCGCGTATCAAAGAGCCCAAGAAACGGGCCGTCTTCGTCAACGGGCACAGCTGATGGTGGTGTCCGATGTCCTCCACCACCTTGCTGGTCACAACAAAGACCCGGAGGTGGTGGGGATTGATTCCGGGATGAGGAGCGGAGCTGGAAATGATTTTCTTCAGCTGGGGCCCACAAAGATATTTCTTGATGGGTCCATGCTTGCTTGGACGGGCGCAGTCTCCGAGCCGTTTTCTGCGGGGCCACCAGAAAACTACGGCTACTTCCAGGCTCCAGAGGAAGAGCTGAGGCAGACGATGTCGGTGGCGGCCGCCGGCGGTTGGGCTGTTGGGGCACATGCCATTGG
>CAJXYC010000158.1 GCA_913063365.1 uncultured Cellulomonadaceae bacterium | reverse complement strand
CGCAGTCGCTCATTGACTCGCTCGTGCACGCCGTCGCGTCGTCCGATGCGCCGGCTGCCTTTCACGCCATCGACACGGTGATTCAGGCGGGCCACGACCCGCGCCGCTTCGCAGAAGATTTCCTCACCCACATCCGAGACCTCATCGTCTTGGACGCGGTAGGGAGCGACGGTCGCGACCTCTTCCCAGGAGTTGGCGACGGTGATTTGTCGGAATGGTCGGAGCAGGCGCGGCTGGTGGGACCAGACCGTTTAGTTCGGGTGGCCGATCTCACGAGCGGGGCGCTTAACGACATGTCAGGTGTCACTGCTCCGAAGCTGCAACTCGAGCTCCTGGTGGCGAAGATTGTGACCTCGCCATCCGCACAGGCCGCATCAGCCCCTGCACCCCCTCCCGCCGCCGCCTCGACCGGGGCTCCGGCCGCCGCGCCCGCTGCTCCGTCCGAGCCTGCGCCTGTGCAGGAAAAGACGCCCACCGCTCCGGCTCCTCCCCCACCAACCGAACCACTCAGCCTCGACGCCTTGAAAGAGAAATGGGCCAGCATCATTGGTGACATTTCTGAGCAAAAGCGCTCCCTCTGGGTCGCGCTTTCCGAAACAGCACCCCTCGTGGTAGACGGTGATGTCGTCACCATTGGATTCCCCAGGCGGTCCGATGCAGAGATGCTGAAAAAACCGCAGGGGCCGGGAAGCCCCCTTCCAAACGCCGACCTACTCCGGGACGCCATCGAAGCCCACACCGGACATCGTGTTCGCTTCACCGTCGGTGACTTAGTAGCCGCGGCCCCTGCCGCAGCAGGCGAGTCGACAGATGCCGACAACGCGGAAGAAGCCGACTCTGACACTGACTCGGCGGCACCCGCCGAGGAGGCGACTGAAGACGAATCCGAGGAGAGCCTCGAGGCCACAGGTGAGACCGACAATGAGACATCGGAGCAAGAAGAGACTCCGGCTCCGTCCTCGTCTGACAAGCGTGCGACCCGCGGAGAGCCCGTGATTCGGGAAGTCTTTGGCGGTCAACTGATTGGCGAGGAAATCCTCGATTCGATGGGGGATGGGGAAATCAGTGTTTGACGGTGCCATTGGGGAGCTCATTAGCCAACTTGGCAAGCTCCCTGGGATTGGCCCCAAATCTGCCCAGCGCATCGCCTTTTACATCCTGCAAAACCCTCACTATGACCCGCAGGAACTAGCACACCTGCTCGCCACCATTCGAGACCAGGTCCGCTTCTGTGGTGTCTGCGGAATGCTCACCTCGGAAGAGACCTGTGAAATCTGCCTCGATGCCAGCAGGCCAGAAGATGTGTTGTGTGTGGTGGAAGAGACAAAAGATGTCTGGGCAATCGAGCGGACCGGGGAATACCGGGGTAAGTATCACGTGCTGGGTGGTTCACTGAGCCCCATTGACGGATTGGGCCCAGACCAGCTTCGAATCAGGGAGCTGGTGGCTCGGGTCGCAGACGGCGCGATCACGGAAGTGATTCTCGCGACAGACCCGAACTTAGAAGGCGAAGCCACCGCCAGTTACCTCTCGAGGCTTCTCGATCAACCAGATCTCCGAGTCACCAGGCTCGCGAGCGGTCTGCCGGTCGGGGGAGATTTGGAATACGCCGACGAGGTCACGTTGGGCCGGGCTTTTTCTGGTCGCCGGTCTGTCTGAGAGCCCCATCTGACTAGGCAGACGCCCGGTCCTGCGTGATACAGTTACGCCAATTCTTCCGCTGTAATCAGCGGGTTTAGCGCCAGAAAAGTACCCGTCGAGGAGTTGACATGGGTCGCGGACGTCAAAAAGCCAAACACACCAAAGTGGCCAGGGAACTGAAATACAGCACCCCGAACACTGACTTGTCTCAGTTGGAAAAAGAGCTGGCAGCTGCCCAGTCAGATGACGATATGTATGTCGACCGCTGGGCAGAAGAGGACGACGAGGACTAGTCCTCCCAGGATCCGGTGAGTTCCACGAGCCCGCCGGAAACGCCCTTGGCTGCCTCGCCTGTTCGTCCTGCGGCGTCTTCGATGACTCCCGCCGTCCATGCGGTGTAGCCAGCGCTCTCCCAGGCGCCAATCACTTCCTGTTCTGAGCCCGCCTCGACCACAACGGCGAAGCC
>CAJXYC010000157.1 GCA_913063365.1 uncultured Cellulomonadaceae bacterium | reverse complement strand
GGAAAGGTCACCGAGAAGCGATAGAGATCTCTCGCCTTCGGGGTGGTGGGCTCAATCCAGAGGGCGATCACTAACCAACCGGCGATCAGCGCATTCACGAGTGCCACCGGCCAATTCACCAGAGCAAACATGACGGTGGAGATAATCCAGAACACGGCAGACCAGACCAGTGCTCCTCTCGCGCCAAACGCGACGGCCGTCGTCCGAATACCGGCGTCCCTGTCTTCCTCAATGTCTTGGATGGCGTCGTAGACGTGTTTGGCCATGCTCCAGGCCATGAGACCAATGGCTGCCTCCCACATCGGTTCTGCCCCCAGGGCATAGGGGACAAAAACTAATGGGTAGGCGTAGTCGGTATTGGACAGGGAATCCCAGACGGGTCGTCCTTTAAACCGAAGTGGGGTGGAGGAGTACTGCCAGAAGGAGAACGCGTAGGCGAGCATCCACGCCCACGCAGGCCACGGCAGTGTGGCAATGAAGTAGAGCAGGAAGGGGATGTTGGTAATCGCTACGCCCCAGGCGATGGGCTTTACTTCCTTGTCGACAATTTTTGCTCCGCCGTAACCGCCTTTCCTCGCGTTCGGGTCATCGGTGTCTCGATCAAAAATGTCGTTGATTCCGTAGATCAGCAAATTGAAAGGAAAAGTCACCCAAATCAGGATGGGTAAGACGCGCCAATCCCAGAGGTATCCCGCAAGCCACATGCCAATGACAGTGGTACCGATGGTGTTAATCCAGAGGACAGGCCGGGAGATTTCAATGAGTCGGCCTAACACATCTAAACCCTAGTGCCGCCGGCTGAATCCCGAAGAGGCCAGAATGTGGCCCATATTCGGCAGGGTCACACACCTCGTGCCTCTGGCTCTGCCACCGTCGGAGGGACCGAGATTGACAGAAAACTAAAGTGACTATAGTTTTACCGAGCGGAGGTGCCAATGCGGGCTGTCGAATCATCGGGCTGTGCGCCCTGCCGGAGCGTCCTCGTTATTGACGAGAACAATCTCTTCAGAGAACTACTTGTCGCACACCTCGACAACGTCACCTTCACCGCACACGGGGCGGGAAGCATCACCGAAGCCTGGGAAGTCTTCAAATCAGTGGACCCCGACGCTTTGGTCATCGATGTCAGCCTTACCCCGGGTAAGTCTGGCTTGGCCCTTGCCGAAGAAATGGTCGCGATGTCGCCCGGTATCGGATTGGTGTTCCTCACCAACGTGGGCCATCCTCGTGTTGCCTCCCCGGATAGCGCTGATATTCCGCCTGGCTCTGCTTATCTACACAAGAGTGCCGTGCGGGGCGTTGAGGACATCGTCGCCGCTGTTGATGCCGTGTTGCGGGAAGACACCGCAAGGATTCCCCGCCACGACATTGCCTATGCCAATCATTGGGGTCAGCTCTCCACGATCCAGATTGACGTGCTCCGGCTCGTGGCAGACGGTCTGTCTAACCAAGAAATTGCTGACGCGAGAGGCACTCAGATTCGGGCAGTAGAAGCCCTGATTAGTAGGACGTTCGATCAACTAGACCCACACGGTCAGGCCACACACGGGAACAAGCGAGTGCTAGCAGCGAGAGAGTACCTCTTGGCGGCTCAGCCAGTCGCTGTCTAGCGGTTAATTCTCCTTGGGAGCGAGAGCTCCTCGGTAGGTCTTGTGCTGGGCCGCTTGCGCCACGGGCTTCACGGTGACCAAATCGAGATTGACGTGGGCAGGTAGTTCAAGAGCGGACACGACGGTCAACGCCACGTCGTCAGCGGTGAGTGGTCGGTCGACGTCCTGGTAGACCTTTGCTGCTCGCTCGGCGTCTCCACCGAATCGGTTCAGCGCAAACTCATCGGTTTTTACCATCCCAGGAGCAATATCAATCACTCGTATGGGTTCGCCGACCAGTTCGAGTCGGAGCACCTGCATCATGGCCCGAGCCGCGTATTTTGCCGCGTTATAACCACCGCCGCCCTCATAGGGTGTGAAGGCGGCTGTGGAGGTAATAGTCACAATGTCGGCTCCACCGTGCTTCCGTGCACCATCGCGAAGCAGTGGCAGGAAGGTCGTAATCATGCGCTTGGCGGCAATCACGTTGACCTCGAACATGGAACGCCAGTCCTCAATCG
>CAJXYC010000156.1 GCA_913063365.1 uncultured Cellulomonadaceae bacterium | reverse complement strand
GTCGCCTGCTGTCCTAGAGCTAGAAAGTAGCGATGTGCGAATCCCCATCGTGGTTCCAGGCGATCCTGCCGCACCCAATCTGGAGCCGACCAGCTACGGCCTCCAAGCGGATTTCATTGACAGCATCGACCAGCCCGACGCCGAAGCAACACTTAGTCAGCGGCAGATCCTCACCGTCGTCCCCGCCGAAGCCACCATCCCCTCTACTCCCGTCGCACCGATTGTGAGCCTCACCGTCCCGCCAGTCGGTGGCCAACCATTAAGCGCTGCCGAAGTCGAGGCCTATACCGCGCCGGGCGGCGCGCTTGACGCAGTGGCAGGGGTTCTCCGGCGCTACCCCGCGACCGTCGCAGTGGATAGCCGAATCACTCAGTCGATTACCGCCCTGGGAGATGACGCCCCCGAGAGCGCTGTCACCTGGGCTGCTGACCTGGGTGGGCTTGGCTTCCAACAGTTCGCACTGCCCTGGGCCGATACCGACCCGCTGGCCGTGCAGGCAATCGACACATTGCTCTACGCCAGGCTCGGTCAATATCCGTGGCTGCACAACGCCAACGTGACACGAGATCAATTGGAATCCCTCGCTCAACGCTCGGCTGCCGCCATCTTGGCTCCCAGTTCCGTCGTGGACAGCGACCGAACCGTGGTCCAATACGGTTCCGCCACCCTCATCCGGGTCGACGAGGAGCTCTCCAATGCCCTCCGGGATGCCGTGCTCGCGGCCACCGAAGGGGAAGCAGAAGCAGCGCTTCAACGAGTGCAAGGCCTTGTGGCGAAGAGAGCAATCAGCCAAACAGGAGAAGCGCTCGTGGTCGACACGGGTCGACTACCGGTGACCGCGATTGCTCTTCGGCTGGAAGACATCCTGGAGCGGCTTAACAACATCGCCTATGCCGACATTGTGGGAGTGCCTCTTGGCCAAGAGCCAAGCGAACTCGCCTTCGACATCAACGAATCGTCACAACCACGCGAATGGAACGAATTCGTCGATGAGGTGCGCGAGCTCTGGCAGGCGGATGTGAGCTACGCCACAATTGCTGCCAATCCAGAAGCAGTCGTGGTGAACCGCTGGAATCGGTATCAGGCTCTCTTCTCCTCGGCCTGGCTCGATAACCCGGTCGGAGCAGACGCCGAGTGGGAGAGGGCCCAAGCCGACTCCGCCGTCTTCCAAGACTCCGTCTACATCGAGCCGGGAAGCTCCATCACCGTGCTCGCTGACCGGACAGAGCTCCCCGTCACGATCAGAAACGAGCTGCCCTCATCGGTCACCGTGCAGCTATCAGTCAAACCCACCCGAGGCCTACTCCGGGTGGAGCAATCTCAGGTGAGTGTCGTGGTCCCAGCGAACTCATTCCAGCGAGTGAGCGTTCCTGTCCGATCACTCGCCAACGGAGTGGCTCCCGTCGAGTTATCCCTCACCAACAGCTTGGGTGACACACTGAGCGAGCCCGTGAACCTGCAGGTGACAATCCGTGCGGGGTGGGAGAGTGTGATCACGATTGCGCTCGCGATTATCGTCGGCCTTGTCTTTGCCTTTGGTATCTACCGGGCAATCCAACGACAACGCCACATCGGGTCGTCTGATGGCTGAGTCACAAGAACCAAACCGCGACCACGTCGGACGGGCGGGGGTGTTACTCGCCTCCGGCACCATCGTGTCCAGAATCCTCGGCTTCGTTGGCGCGATTTTGCTCGCGAGGACGCTTGGAACTGTGGGCTCTGGCGCAGACGCGTTTGCACTTGCCAATCAGTTGCCCAACAACATCTACGCGCTTGTGGCGGGTGGCATCCTGACGGCGATTCTCGTTCCGCACATCGTCAAAGCAGGCGCCAACGACGACGGTGGTGCGGGGTATGTCAACAAAATCGTGACGCTTGGCATCGTCATTTTCTTAGGCTTTGCCATCTTGGCGACCCTCCTGGCACCTCTTCTTGTCACTCTGTACGCCCAACAGGGCGGGGCTGGAGTGCGGGGATTTAGCGAGGCCGATATGGCACTGGCGACCGCGCTTGCCTACTGGTGTTTGCCGCAGGTGCTCTTCTATGCCCTCTACAGCCTGTTTGGTGAGGTGTTGAACGCGAGGAAGATCTACGGTCCCTTTACCTGGGCCCCCGTGCTGAACAACAT
>CAJXYC010000155.1 GCA_913063365.1 uncultured Cellulomonadaceae bacterium | reverse complement strand
ATATTTTGGCCCGTCTCCGGAAATGGAGTTGATCTGGGAGCGGGGGATGCCAAGCGACATCGCGGCTTCGATGGTCTCGTAGCCAGACTGGTCAAACACGTGGTGGATGCCGTTGTCGGCGACTTCCAGAATGTTCGCCTCGAGATCTCCGTGGTAGTCCACCGGAATGGCACCCAGGGTTTCGATGTATTCGTGGCTGTGCGGGCTTCCCGTTCCCACGACCGTGGCGCCTTTTTCGACAAGCAGCTGGCACATGATGAGCCCGACACCACCGGCGGCGGCGCTCACCACGGCCACATTCCCCGGTTGTACGTGTTGGGATTCCACGGCAACCCACGCTGTTTGCCCGGCAACGGGTAAACAGGCGGCCTGGTCGTAGGTGAGGCCCTCTGGCATGGGGGTCACCATGTCGCCTGGGACGACGACGTAATCACAGAGCATTCCCTCGCCCGTGCCGATCACGTCTTGGCCCAACAGCACGTGTGAGACGTTGTCGCCGACCGCGGTGACGACACCGGCAAATTCTCGGCCGAGCCGTGCCGGCAGTTCTTCGTCTCTCGCGTATCCGCGGCGTCTCTTGCTATCGGCGGGGTTAATACCTGCCGCGATTACTCGGACAATCACTTCGTCTGGAGCGGGGGCAACAGGGTCGTCCACCTCCACCAGCTCAATCACATCGGGAGGCCCATATCGGTCAAACTGTGCGACGCGCATGCTCTGTACTCACCTTTCTCGGTGCCTAATTGCCCGTCAGTGTAGTTGTGACGACCGACGGTGGGGGGAAGATATCCGCAACCTAGAATTAACAAACTTGAAACCTGAAAAACCTTGAACAAAGACCCCCTTGGGTATTAGCTAAGTGCTATGCCAAAGCGCAGAGGCGAGGCATCAAAATTCCGGGGAACACCCCTCGGGGTGTGGATAACTGCGTTTAGCCTCGTGGCGGTCGCTGGAACCTCTGCCTACGCGGCCGGTTTTAGCCTCGACGATGACTCGGCAGTCCTTATCGCTACAGACGGAGTGATCTACTCAATCGACCTCACCGACGCTGGCCTGACAGCCGGCGCCTCTCTATCTGGCGACGCCCTGGGAGATGTCGTGGCAGTTGAGGGAATCCCGTCAAGTGACACGGTCTTTGCGCTCGACGCAGATACGGATCCCTCCCTTGCGAGTGTGTCAACAGTTTCTGGCGCCAGCACGCACATCAAGGATGACTACACCAATCAGGAGGTTCCCGATGGCATTGTCCGTCTGGATGATGGAACCACTTACCTCGCGCATTTGCCGGCAGGTGAGGCAACCTGGCACATCTCGGCACTCGACCTCGCGACCGGGGAGCCTTCCAATTCTCAGGAGTTTGACCTCTCGGGCGTGAATAAGCGTGTATACGCCCTCGCTGCTGTTGACAGCACGGTTTATGCCTTCCTGAGCGGCGAGGAGGATGCGGTCTATTCAGTTGACCCCGCAACGGGAACTTTGACCGCGGTAAGTGCCGCCAGCGGTGCTCTCACCGGAGAAAACGTTTTTGGCGCGGACACCACCGCGGACGGCACAGTCTATTTGCTGGGCGTCGATGGCTCCGACAACGGCACCCTCTACACCACGGATCTAGCCGGGACCACGACACAAGTCGGGACAATTTCGCTGGGTACCGGTGTCACCGCGGGGAACCTGGCGATTGCCACTCTTCTTGACTCAGAGCGTGTCGAAGAGGACTCGGGTGATTCCGGCGACTCTGGGGACTCCAGCGAGAGTGACTCGGATTCTGACGACGAAGACACTCCCGCGCCGGCAGCAGTGCCGCCGCCTGCCCCAGCGCCCGTGCCTGCTCCCACCCCCGCTCCTGCGCCAGAACCACAGGAGGAGCCCGTGCAAGAGGAGCCTGTCGCCCCTGTGACAGCTGAGCCAGAACCCCTGCCAGAACCGGAGCCTGTGCTGGAGCCTGTGCTGGAGCCGGAGCCCATGGCACAAGACGACCCGGCGCTATTTCCCGTGCCGTGGGTGGTGGGAATGCTGGCGTTGCTGGTCGTTGTCGTCTTTGGAGTGTTTTTCTGGTTTGCCACCAGGCGTGAGCGCCAGCTTCGAGCGAACAGATAGTTCATGGAGTGTCCCCGGCGGTAGCCTGGGGG
>CAJXYC010000154.1 GCA_913063365.1 uncultured Cellulomonadaceae bacterium | reverse complement strand
TGGAACGGAATGCTCGCGTTCTTCGCCGGCACCATCGTGTTCCTCGGTGTGCTCGTGCCGTGGCTGGGACTACTCGGCGCCATCGGTGCCATCGTCACCGTGGTGGTGTGGCTGCGTCGCCGGAACCGCTAGCTCTAAAGAGCTTCGTGGCGCAGCGTCGACACTCAACCGTTCGGGCTGGCCGGACGGGCGGAGGTCTCCCCTCAGGGTTCGGGAGTGTCAGAGCGTGGGGCTCTGCGCCTCCTTGGGATTCGGGCCATAGGCGTTCGCGCCAGGCTGCGAATCTTGGACGTAGAACACCAGGAGCACGATCGAACCAATCAGAGGAATCAGGCCCAGTAGCACCCACCAGCCGGAGCGTCCGGTGTCGTGCAGTCGGCGCACGCCCAGAGACAACACCGGGATGATGATGGCCAAGCCAAACACAATGGAGAGGGGGCCGGAGCCTTGCTCGAGGAGCTCCTGTGGCCACATCCCTGAGAACAGCTGCAGGTCAACAAACCACAACACGAGAGAGGCAATCACCAAGAAGAGAGCGGCCCACCAGTAACCGCTACGCCGGGTGCGCCCCCGGAAGTTCGCATAATTAGAGAAAAACGCGGAGACTGCCTGACCGAATGACATGGAATGCTCCCTACTCAGCGGACCCGTGAACTCCAGCCTAGAAGTCTGCTCGTCTTCCCGATAGATAGTCGGCAGGAAAATCTTCGGCCATCACGCCGGATACATTTCTGCACGCTCGGCCGGCTCGGACAACAGCGGGGTGAGGTCGCGCTTCAGTCTTTCGATTGCGGGTGTTTCAAAATGGGCCTGCCACTCGCCTCTACTCCCCCACTTCTCGATCAACACCACCCGCTCATCGACGCCTCGATAGAGCTCGTAAGCCTGAGCTCCTGGCGAGGAGCGAATCTCTTCGATCTCCCGATTAATCACGGAAACAACTTCGTCGACGCAGCCGGGCTTGGGCCGTAACGTCACGACGACCACACAGGTCTGATCCATGGGCACGAGTGTAAAGGCGGGGTCCACCCGAGGGCTGGAACAATGAGGGCCGCAGGAAAAACATCGACCCCCACGGCAGGAGAGGGCGTGAACGACGACACCGTCGAAGACACCGACACCGACTCCGAAACAACGAGCCCCCGGGGGCTTCGCCCCTGGCTGTGGGTGGTCGGAATCAGTGTGCTCTCCGCCTTCGCCGTTCCCTACCTCATCCTTCCGCTCATTGACCATCCGTTGGCCACCTATCTGTTCTGGAGCGGGTTTTCGCTCGTGATCGCCATCTTTGTGATCTGGGGTGTGGCGAGGTGGACAGACCGGTGACGATTGATCCGTGGCTGGTCTGGCTGGCAATTGGGCTGTTCACTCTCTTTGGGATCACCCTGTCGGTAATCGCCGCGCGGGCCAATAAAGGCACAGCTTCGGATTTCTTCCTCGCCGGTCGGACGACCGGATCGGTGGTCGCGGGGCTGAGCTACGCGGCGACGACCTATTCGGCGTACATGCTGGTGGTCCTCACGGGGCTGACCTACCGCGGGGGGATCGGAGCGCTGGGGTTTGAACTGATCTACTTCGCGGGGCTCAGCTTGCTGGTCATCTTTGCCCCCCGCTATTGGTTGGCAGCCAAGACCTACGGTTTTGTCTCCCCGGCGGAAATGTTTGGCGCACGTTTTCGCGACCGCCGCGTTGCGAGGCTGATGGCTGGGATCTCCATCGTCTTCCTACTCCCCTATTGCACCACCCAGATGGCGGGCATCGGCCTGCTGCTCTCGGGGATCACCGACGCGTCGTTTGACCTCTTCCAATCGGTCCTGGTGGGGGCAGTACTCGCCGTGGGGTGGACGCTCTTCGCGGGCCTGCGCTCGGTGGCGTGGACCGACGCGGCCCAAGCGGCACTCATGGTTATCAGCGCGCTGATTGCCCTGGGCTTTGCCGTTGCCGGCCTGGGCGGCTTCGGTAGCTATCTCGAGCTGACCGTGGAGAACAATCCCGAATGGCTGGAGGTTCCGGGGCCGGGACTCTGGAGTTTTGGCACCTTCCTGGCGCTCTCGCTGCCGTGGTTTTTCTTCGCGATCTCCAACCCCCAGGTGGCCCAGCGCCTGTTTATCGTCAAAGACTTCCGCTCGATGCGCAACATGATCCTCTGGGTGCTGGGCTTTGG
>CAJXYC010000153.1 GCA_913063365.1 uncultured Cellulomonadaceae bacterium | reverse complement strand
CCCCACAGCAATCGCGTCGCCGTATTCGGCGATCATGTGGGCTGTCCACTCCGGGTTTTCCAGGGCAGCCGTGCCGAGGTTCACCCGCTCCGCGCCGGTGGAGAGCGCTTCTTCGAGAGTCTTATCGTCCCTAATGCCACCGGAGAGCTCGACGTTTAGTTTTTTGCCGACCGCTTTCACGACACGGCGGATTACTTGCCTGTTTGAGCCCCTGCCAAAGGCCGCGTCGAGGTCGACAAGGTGAATCCATTCGGCGCCAAGACGGGCAAATTCTTCTGCCGCCGCGACCGGGTCGCCATACGAGGTTTCTGTTCCCGCTTCTCCCTGTGTCAGTCGAACCGCTTTGCCGTCTGCGACATCGACGGCGGGGAGAAGGACAAGCTTGGCGGAGGAAGAAACGCTCATTATGGTGTCGAATTCGCCCTGGGATATGTCGGTGACGTGTCTGTGAGGGGGTGTGCAATCGGGAGTATCGACTCACTTACTCACGGAGCCCTGCCCGACGCGACCCACCCACTATAGACCCGCGAGCCAGTTGGTCAAGAGGGTGATTCCCGCCTCTCCCGATTTCTCCGGGTGAAACTGCGTCGCACTGAGAGGACCATTCTCGACAGCCGCCACAAACGGCCCGCCATACTCACTCCAGGTCACCACCGGAGCCCGCATCGACGGGTGTGGCTCCAGAGAAAACTCTCGTGCGGCATAGGAGTGGACGAAGTAGAACCGCTCTGTCTCAATCCCTCGAAACAGCGCACTTCCCTCCCCCGGCTGCACGGTATTCCAGCCCATATGCGGAAGCCTCTTCGCAGGCAGCTTGTCGACAACACCTGGCCACTGGGCAAGTCCTTCGGTGTCGACACCGTGCTCGACGCCGCGGTCAAACATGATCTGTAATCCCACACAGATTCCAAGCACCGCCCGACCGCCTGCCAAACGCCTTTCAATCATTTCGTCACCACGCTTGGCCCGAAGGGCCTCCATCACGGTCTGAAACGCACCGACCCCCGGCACCACTAATCCGTCTGCGTCCATGACAGCCTGGCGCTCCGCGGTGAGGCTCACCTCTGCCCCCGCACGCTCCAGCGCTTTCACCGCCGAGTGGACGTTTCCGGAGCCGTAGTCGAAGACGACGACCGTGGGCTTAGCACTCACGACTACAGGGCGCCTTTAGTGGAGGGCACACCTTCTACTTTGTCGTCCTTGGCGATGGCCTTTCGAAGCGCTCTGGCAAACGCTTTGAATTGAGCCTCAGCGATGTGGTGGGGGTCTCTGCCATCCATCACCGTGATGTGCACGGTGAGCCCTGAGTGCGCGATGATCGCCTCGAACACGTGCCGGACGAGAGAACCCGCGAAGTGACCACCGATGAGGTGGTTTTCAAATCCTTCTGGTTCTCCGGTGTGCACCAAATAGGGCCTGCCGGAGACGTCCACGACAGCCCTCGCGAGCGCATCATCCAGGGGAACAAGCGCGTCACCGAAGCGAGAAATCCCTGCCTTATCGCCAAGCGCTTCTTTCAGCGCTTGGCCAAACACAATGGCCGTGTCTTCCACGGTGTGGTGAACGTCGATGTCGGTATCACCCGAGGAGTCGACGGTGAGGTCGATTAGAGAATGTTTGGACAGCGCCGTCAGCATGTGGTCGAAAAAGGGAACCGTGGTGGAGATGTTGTTCTCACCGGTGCCGTCTAAATCAAGACTGAGCGACACGCGTGATTCGCTGGTTTCTCGCTGAAGCGAGGCGGTTCTGGCCATCTGTCCAGTCTACTTTTGTTCGATCGCGGCGAGCGCGTCCAAAAAAGCCGTCGTTTCTTCTTCGGTTCCAGCGCTGACCCGGAGGGCGCCTGGAATCCCCACATCTCTCACCAACACTCCCCGGTCAAGCAGTGCCTGGAATGTCGAGGCAGGGTCATTAACGCCGTGGAAGAGAACAAAGTTCGCCACTGACGGCGAGACGGAATAGCCCATGTCGGTGAGCGCTGTCACGAGACGGTCGCGCTGGGAGCGGATATCGTCCACCATCTGCAACATGACCTCGTGGTGGCCAAGAGCTGCGGTGGCGGCCGCTTGGGTGATCGCGGAGAGGTGGTAGGGAAGTCGCACGAGCCGGAGCGCATCAATCACGGCAGGGTCGGCAATTAGGTAGCCCAGTCTGGCGCCTGCAA
>CAJXYC010000152.1 GCA_913063365.1 uncultured Cellulomonadaceae bacterium | reverse complement strand
GGTACCTGTTCGACGCGGAGTCGGTAGTTGCCCCGCTCGACAATCACGCCGTAGGCAAAAGCGCCCACTGCGAGAGCACCGAGACCCCAGAGTGAGCGTTGGATTGTGGTGTGTGGCTGCGCCACGCCTACTCGAGCTCCACATCAGGAGCGGGCGCCGCCCCCGCGAGACAGTTCATCGCCACCTCGACTTGGACATCCACCCGAACGAGAGCACCGGGGTCAGGCAGCTGTCCAATGGCGAGAGCATTGCCGGTGTCGTCGCCCTCAGAGCCGGGGAAACAGTAGGCGGTGAATGGCCCATAGATTCCCGCCTCAGATAAAAGACCACGGGCTTGCACTTCTGTCGTCGCGGGCGAAATCAGATTCGGCATCACAGTGCTTGGCACATACCGGTCTCCACCACCGCTGCCGTCCAAAATCACATAGACGGTCTGGCCTCGTGCCATCAGGGTTCCTGCGACTGGCTCGTAGAGCGCGATGGCTCCGGCTCCGCCCTCGCGGACTTCTAGCTGTAGACCCATGCTGTTCAGAAGAGTCATGGCCTCGTCGATGTAGAGCCCAGAAATATCAGGCAGCTGCACGCCGGCGCCATTTTGAAGTCTGGCTGGAGGAGTCGGGAAAGACTCACCGCCGTACATTTCGTTGGCCATCTCCATAATCGGTCGGAAGATGTCGTGCCGCATGACCGTGCCACCAGAAATCCGACGGAGACTCGTGTCACCAATGATGTTGCCGACCCACACCGCGGTCGCCACCTCAGTGCTGGAGCCAACCATCCAGGTCTGCACCTGGCTATCGGTCGTCCCGGTCTTACCAATTACCGGGACGTCACCGCCGGGGTTTGCCCGTGTTCCCGTTCCCCCGGTCACCACACCTCGCATCGGAGAAGCAGC
The DNA here is from genome assembly GCA_913063365.1 of uncultured Cellulomonadaceae bacterium. GTDB lineage: Bacteria > Actinomycetota > Actinomycetes > Actinomycetales > Microbacteriaceae > Pontimonas. The sequence continues at coordinate 1,317 of CAJXYC010000152.1, read as the reverse complement.
GGCGGCTGCGACCTGGGGAGAGAGGGCCTGACGACAGGAGCTTTCTTGACCCGGGAGACGCTCACCGCTTGCGGTGACAAAACGGTCGACCACGATGGGCTCACACACTTCACCTTCGTTGGCGATTCCACCGAAGGCCGTTGCCATCGTGAGTGGGGCAATCTCGTTTGTCCCCAGCACCGCTGCCGGGTTCGTCATGAGGGGGGCGTTGTCTGCGCGGTGCACGTCGAGCGCCTCAGCTGCCCGACGGATTTCGCACTGGTCGAGCTCTTTGGCAATCGAGGCGTAGGCAGAGTTGATTGAGCGGGTGGTGGCTTCATAGACCGACACGTTCGGAATTTCGAGGTTGGCGGAGTTCTTAAACTCCCATGGTCCAAACCAGGGCCCGCCACCATCTGCACAGGTATCGATGAACTCTTCTTGGTCTTGTTCAAACTTGGAGGCGTCGACAACTTCGTTGAGCCCAAAGCCGCGCTGCAGCCAGGCCAGGAGGGCAAAGATCTTGTAGGTCGATCCGACCTGGAATCCGCTGGAGCCGCCGTAGGGCCTGTCGGTGTTGAAGTTCACGGCGGTCGCGGTGATGCCTCCACCATCTTCGGTGTCATTGAAAACTTTGTTTTGGGCCATGGTGAGGATTCGGCCGGTATCGACTTCCACGCTGATCGTGGCGGAGCCCAGTTCAAAGTCCTCAAGGTCGTTCGGGACGAGTTCCCAGACTCGGTCTTGGGCCGTCTGCTGAAGCTCCATGTTGAGGGTGGTGTAGACATCGAGGCCACCCTTTCGCCAGCGCTCGAGACGCTCCTCCTCGGTGGCGCCGAGGCTCTCAAACTTCTCGACGTTTCTCACGACGTAATCGCAGAAGAATCGGGCGTATTCATTCGCTGCTAGGCAGCCATTGGAGGGGTCTGCCGGATTGACGAATCGATTGTCGACCGGGATCGCAATGGAACGCTCATATTGGGTCTCGGTGATGTACCCCTCGGCCAACATGGCAGCGAGGATGACGTTACGCCGTTCCTCGTTAGCGGCGTAGTTGGCCGGGTTAGCGAGGTTTCTCGTCGTCGGATACTGCACAATCGCCATCAGGCTGGCGGCTTCTGCGGGGGTGAGAGCCTTCGCCGTTTTTCCGAAGTACTTCTCGGCAGCGGCTTGGATGCCGTACGTGTTTCCACCAAACGGAGCAATGTTTAAGTAGGCCTCGAGGATTTGGTTCTTTGTGAATCGTTTCTCAAGTCCGATGGCGAGCTTCATCTCATCGAGCTTGCGGTCGAAGTCGGCGGCAGTGGCCTGGCGGTAGGCCTCGTCTCGCTCCTCCTC
>CAJXYC010000151.1 GCA_913063365.1 uncultured Cellulomonadaceae bacterium | reverse complement strand
CTGCTGGTGTTGCCGCTTCTGGGGGCCTGGGGATTGGTCGCCGAGTGGCGTTTTGGTGTGGCCTCGAGCAGGTTGCGTGACACCCTGGAGGACAGAGGCCTTGTCCCCGATTTCCCCCGCACCACGGCCGGCCGAGCCCTGCGCGAACAGGCCACAGAAATGTTTCCCCAGTTCCAAGCCGAGGTCGAAGCGGCTGAAGACGACTGGGTGGCCTGGTTTCGGCTGGGTCTGGCCTATGACGCTTGCGGTGATCGGCGCCGCGGTCGCTGGGCTATCCGACGGGCCATTCGCCTGGCTCAATCACAGCCCGACTCCGCTTAATCGGCCAGCAACATTCAGCGCCACATGCTGTGGTCGCTCAGTGGTGGTGTCCCCGCGGAACATGACCGGAACCCAGAAATGTTTGAGTTTGTTGCGCAACGCGCTATACTGTGAGGGTGATTGTCTCGATTCGTCACAAGGGTTTGCGGGAGTTCTATGAAACAGGTCGATCGAAAGGAGTCACACCTCACCACGTGCCTCGACTGCGGCTGCAGCTGGCAGCTCTAGACAGCGCGAAGAGAATTGAAGACATCGAAGTTCCAGGTTGGCGACTCCATCGCCTCAAAGGCCAACAGTCTTCTCGATGGTCGATTACCGTGGATAGGAATTGGCGCCTGACTTTCGAGTTTCACGATGGAAACGTTTTTCTAATCGACTACGAGGATTATCACTGATGACTGATTTAAAGCCCATGCACAACCCCCCACACCCCGGAGAGTTCATCTCTGAGGTATACATGGCGAGCTCTGGGTTCAGTGTCCGACAGCTCGCCGGCAAATTAGGTGTCACCGCCTCTACTCTTCAGCGTTTGTTGAGTGGTGCTCACCGGGTCAGCCCAGAAATGGCCCTTCGCCTGTCATTTGTCCTCGGACGCAGCGCCGAGAGCTGGCTTGCGATGCAGGCATCGTACGATTTGTGGCACGCAGGCCAGACGATTCGTGCCGAGGACTTCAACAGAATCGATTGGGACGAGGCGAGCTAGCTACTCAATTACTTGGGAGAGCGCGCTCTGCACTGTGTCATCAGAGAACTCAAACCCTGCCTCCACCAACCGGTTCGGAAGCACCTTTTGGCTCGACAGAAGTAGCTCTCGTCCGGCCTCACCCAACAGGAGCTTCACGGCAAATTCTGGGAGTCCCAACCAGTGGGGTCGCTTCATTGCCCGAGCCAGCGCCTGTGTGACGTCTTTGGCGCGCGCAGGTGTGGGGCCAGCGAGGTTATAGGGGCCCTCGAGTGCGGGCTGTTCGAGGAGGAACACTAAGGCGTCGACTTCGTCGCGCAGGCTAATCCACGGCCACCACTGCTGACCCGATCCGATGGGTCCGCCGACCCCCAGCATGGTTTGGAGCCGCAGCGGGGCCAGCGCACCCCCCTCGCCGATGACCAATCCGGTTCGGGCGATGGCGACCCTCGTGGATGTGTCATGGAGCGGATCTGTCGCGGCCTCCCAGGCCCGGGTGACCTCGGCGAGGAAACCTTCGCCGCTCGCGGCTTCCTCGGAGAGGTCGTCGTCTCCCCGGGAGCCGTAGAAGCCGACGGCCGAGGCTTGGATGAGGTGAGCGGGCGGCGAGGCAGAGGCCAGGATGGCGTCAACCAGCGTTGTGGTGGCGCTGATACGCGAATCGAGAATGGCCCGCTTGTGGCTCGCCGTCCACGGCAGCTTGGCAATCGACGCGCCCGAGAGGTTGATGACCGCGTCGACGTGGCCGACGATGCCGTGTTCGACGGAGCCGCCCGCGGGATCCCAGCGGTGTTCAGTGGCATCTCGCGGTTCGCGGCGAACCAATACGTGGACCTCGTGGCCGCGCTCCCGCAGCCGCTCCACCAGCGGAGTGCCGATCATGCCACTGGCGCCAGAAATGAGCACCCGCAGAGTGGTTGCGGGCTCTGCAGACAACGCCATTAGCGCAAGCTCGCCTCGAGGCTGATCGGAACGCCCTTCAGCGCCTGGGAGATCGGGCAGCCGTCTTTCGCTTCCTGGGCGAAGCGGTGGAAGTCGTCTTCGCTGATACCGGGAATACTGGCCACCATCAGGAGGTGGGAACCGGTAACGCCCTCTCCGGGTACAAAGGTCACCGCCGCGGTCACCTCGAGCGACTCGGGGGTGTATCCGGCACCAGAGAGTGCGTGGCTGAGTGCCATGGAGTAGCAGGCCGAGTGGGCGGCTCCCAGCAGCTCTTCGGGGTTGGTCCGGCCCGACTC
>CAJXYC010000150.1 GCA_913063365.1 uncultured Cellulomonadaceae bacterium | reverse complement strand
TAGGTCAATAAAGATGTAGAAAAGCCCGATCAGCACCCCAGAGCCAATCGCCATCAAGAGTGCCGTGGGTGTGGGACGAATCGCTCGTTCGTCTGGAACAAAGCCCACCAAGACCACAGCAACGAGAGCCAGTCCAAGTGCTGGGTACACCCACGGCGATAGGCCTTCTCCCTTAATGAAGCCGTAGGTCATTGGTACGAGAGCCGAGAGCACTGCTGTTGTCGGCGACAGGATGCTCATCGGTCCCCTGGCCAGGCAGGCATAGAGAAGCCCGATCGCGGCGACACCCGTTACTCCGGACATTGCGCCCCAAAACGCTCCCTCCACCGACCACTCGTCTTGCAGGAGCAATGACGTGGTTCCAAGAACAATCAGTCCGACGAATGCGACGGCACCCGTGACGGCAAGGGTGTGGAGTCTTTTGGCCGCAAGCCCGCCGGCGAAATCAGCTGCGCCGAAACCTAGTGCTGCGAGGAGGCCCAGAGAAACGGTCAGCACTCGGGGTCTCGCATAGCTGTAACACTATGTCGTCTTCAGGGCGTTGGCCGTACGCTAGAGCACTACCCCCACCACCTACCCTGGAGGCTTCCCGTGGCAGCGGTATACGGCGACATCACCGAAGCATTTGGTCAAACCCCACTTGTTCGTCTGAACAGGGTTGTGGGCGATACGGATGCGACCGTGCTCGCAAAACTTGAGTTCTACAACCCCTCGTCGAGCGTGAAAGACCGTTTGGCGATTTCAGTCGTGAACGCTGCCGAAGCATCCGGCGAGCTGAAACCAGGTGGAACCATCGTCGAAGCCACCAGTGGGAACACAGGAATCGCTCTCGCGATGGTCGCTGCGGCCAGAGGCTATAAAGCGATTTTGACCATGCCAGAGACGATGTCCATGGAGCGACGGATGTTGCTTCGCGCCTATGGCGCGGAGTTGATTCTGACGCCGGGACCAGAAGGCATGAAGGGCGCTGTCTCGGAAGCAGAGAAGGTTGTTGCAGAAAATCCTGGAGCTGTGCTGGCTAAGCAGTTTGACAACCCCGCCAACCCCGAGATTCACCGTCGCACCACCGCCGAGGAAATTTGGCGCGACACCGATGGCGCCGTCGATGTGTTCGTCTCCGGTGTCGGAACAGGGGGGACACTCACTGGAACCGGGCAAGTCTTGAAAGAAAAGAAGCCTGGTGTGAAAGTGGTCGGTGTTGAGCCTGCTGAATCACCACTTCTAAACGACGGCGACCCCGCACCTCACAAGATTCAAGGAATCGGCGCCAATTTCATTCCCTCAATCTTGGATCGAGACGTTATCGATGAGGTCATCGACGTCTCCAGCGAGCAGGCCATGGCCATGGGCCGTAGGCTGGGTCAGGAAGAGGGCATTCTCGGAGGAATATCCTCCGGCGCCACTGCACACGCCGCAGTGGAGCTCGCAAGCCGGCCTGAGTTCCAAGGAGCCACCATTGTCGTCATCTTGGCAAGTTTCGGAGAGCGCTATCTCTCCTCGGCTCTTTACGAGGGACTCGGCGACTAACCAATGACGCCCCGCACCCGACTGGGTGAGGACATCCAGGCGACCCTGCAACGAGACCCGGCAGCCAGAAACGCCGTCGAAGTCTTCTTCACCTCTCCTGGAGTAAAAGCCCTCTTCTGGCATCGGGTGTCTCACAAGCTCTGGAACTCTGGATGGAAATTGCTCGCGCGCATGATCGCCACTCGGTCCAGACGCATCACCGGCATTGAAATCCATCCAGGCGCGACCCTTGGCAGACGGTTGGTCATCGACCACGGCATGGGAGTCGTCATTGGTGAAACAGCAAGCGTCGGAGACGACTGCTTGATTTACCACTCGGTCACCCTCGGCGGAAAGCGCCCAGGAGACAGAGACCACTCCTCGACATCGAGGCATCCGAAGGTGGGGTCTGGGGTAACGATTGGGGCGGGGGCACTGCTTCTTGGCGACATCACCGTGGGAGATGGCGCGCGAGTAGCGGCCGCCGCAGTAGTGACAAAAGATGTGCCAGCAGGCGCGCTCGCGGTGGGAATTCCTGCCGAGAATCTTCCGGGTAAGGCATAGACCGTGCTGAAGTTTTTTTCGAGAGCTTTTCTCGCGCCCTTAGTGCGGGTGTTGTTTCGTGCACGAGTAAGAGGCACCTCGAATGTTCCCCGGGAGGGAGCGGTCATCCTCGCCAGCAATCACCTGTCGTTTATCGACAGCGTCGTGATTACTCTTCTTGCACCGCGAACAGTGTCTTT
>CAJXYC010000149.1 GCA_913063365.1 uncultured Cellulomonadaceae bacterium | reverse complement strand
GTCATGGGGCTCCCAACAACGTGTTGATGACACGGGGACGTGGTTTCCCACGCGGTACCACCCCGCTTGTCTGGCTGCCCAGACCCCTCGTTGTTGGGCGATATCGGGCCCTCCCGACCGGGTCTACTCCCCCGCGGGGTTTCTTCCGGTGACTCCCCGGTGATTGCCGGTTCAGCGTCCTATCCAACAGTCTAACCGAGCGACGGGGGCTGTTTGAGGCGGGCCACAGCGCGATCGATGCTCTCGATCAAGGACTCTCCTGGATCTGACGATCGCGCCCAACTGGTGGCGCCCTCGGCTAAGGCTCCGGCAATGGCCCATTGCCAGATGGGGTCACCGATTTCGAGAGCGACGATTTCTCTGAGTTTGGCCATCCTCGCTGGGGCTGCGTCCCACGCGTCACTCAGCGCTCCCATCGCCTCTGCTTGGGTGGCGATGAGGGGAATCTGGTGCCTGCTTGTCTCCTGCGCGAGTGCACGGACCGCCTCGAAAAGTGGCTGTCCGGCGGACACCATGTCCTCGAGCTGGGCGAGGGCATCATCGATGGTCGTGAAGAGTAGGTCAGATTTTTGCGGGAAATAGTTAAAGAAGGTGGCCCGCGAAATACCGGCACGTCGAGAAATGTCGTCGATGGATGTGGACGGGTAGCCCTGTTCTAAAAACAGCTCAGACGCGGCTTCTTCGAGGGTGATGCGCGAAAAAGCGCGGGGCCGTCCGGTCCGTGTCATGTGGTGAAGCTTCTATACTGGGAAGGGTTTTCTAGACTAAGTCTAATTATTTCCCTGGGAGTGTCGTGTTCCAAACCGATCCGCGCATGGCAAGGCGAGCACGCTGGGCATCTCTGGTGGGGACGTCCCTGGAGTCCTACGACTTCTACATCTACGCCTATTTCGCGGCGTTTTTTGTCGGCCCACTGTTTTTTGACCCCCTAGGGGGATTTGGCGGCACCCTCGCAGCTTTCCTCTCGATTGCCCTAGCCTTCGTCATCCGCCCGGTCGGCGCAATCGTGTTCGGGCACATCGGTGACCGCATTGGCCGTCGAAAAACCTTGATCGCGACGGTGACACTCATGGGTGTCGCCACCGGTCTCATTGGAGTTCTGCCGACCTATGACCAAGCGGGATGGGTGGGCGGCGCCCTGCTCGTTATCCTCCGCTTGCTCCAGGGCATTTCTCTCGGCGGTGAGTGGGGCGGGGCAGTGCTGGTCGCCACCGAGCATGAGACCGGTGCCCGCAGGGCCTTTGCGGCAGCGATGCCTCAGCTGGGCTCGCCCATCGGCTCAATTCTTTCGGCGACCGCGTTTATCTGGCTCACGATGGCGCTCACCAACGAAGAAATTGTGGCGTGGGCTTGGCGCATTCCCTTCTGGACGGCCATTCCGCTACTCCTTGTCTCTCTCTGGTTGCGGGTAATGGTGACCGAGACTCCCGTCTTCGAGAAACTCGTGCAGAAGGATCGGCGTCCGCGAGTTCCGTTATTCACCCTCCTCAAGGCCCAGCCAGCCGCAATCGTGGTGGCTGTGGCAGTCGCCCTCTTGGGTATTGGCTCCTACTCCCTCATGAACACCTACACCATCAACTACGGTGTGGTGGTTCTCGGCTTCGAGTACTCCCAGCTTTTGATTGCCACAACAATCGGCGGTCTTCTGCAACTCATCACAATCCCTCTCTTTGGCGCATGGGCGATGCGGATTGGCTCGAGCGCGGTGGTTGCCTGGGGTGCGCTTGGCACGCTCCTGGTCGCGTTCCCGATTTATTACTACCTCCAGTTCGCCAACTTTGGCGTCTTGGTGGGAATGATGATTATCGGAGGCATCCTTCCCACGATGAGCTGGGCTGCGCTTGGTGGTGTGTTCAGCGAGCTGTTTGACGAGCGATATCGGTACTCCGCTCTTGGCATTGCTTATTCCATCGCCGCCGTCATTTCCGGCTTTGTGCCGGCGCTGACACTCACCATCGGTGAAGCGACCGGCAACGTCTGGTGGCACCCGGGGGTCGTGCTCGCAGCCCTCTCGCTGATCACCCTGATCGCGGCGATGATTGCGGGGCGAATGCGGGTCAACATGGCAGAGCCGAACTACCGCCGTCCTCGGGTGTAGCGACCGACACAACCAGCCAGCCCCTGGCTCCCACATCCCGGCGCCACCTATACTGACCGGCAACACTCATTCCGCCTATCTAGCGCGACAAGGAGCCGATATGAGCCGCGAAATGACCTACCCGCGTGGAGCGGTGCTCGCCGACTCTCTTGTCGCGCAGCGCAGCCTGGTCACCGATCTTGGACTCGTTGTCGCTGGAGTGTT
>CAJXYC010000148.1 GCA_913063365.1 uncultured Cellulomonadaceae bacterium | reverse complement strand
CCCACGAAACGAACTTCATCGAGCAAAGACGCCCCCTCTGGTTCCACAGACCATTCAGGGTGTTTCCTCATCCATCTGATGAAGCCCTCCACCTCGGGGGGTCCGAGAGGGACAGCCACGACGATGCCGTAGTTCATTGAGTGCTTGAATCCCAAGATTGGCGGCACTCGTTCCGCCTGGGCGACCCAATAGTCCGCCCAGACGCCGTAGAAGGCTCGCGTGTAGGTGAAAGGCATACTGTCGACTGCTTCACACATCAGACAGCGACCACTCCGGTGATCTGAAATGACCAGTTGGTCCGATCTGTGTCAGATCGTGACCACTTGCCACCCGACAGTCCAACCAGACGAATCGGAGCAAGCTCACTTATCTCAGCGATTTGGTCATAGAGCTTCTTGCCAGCAGGGATGGTGAAGTTCTCGGTCTCCGAAGAGCCACCTTGATACTTCACTAACGCAGTGAGCGTCCACACGGGCGTTCCGTCCTTGTCTTGCTTCTGCGGTGCGTCCGAACCAAGACCTTCGGTCTTCGGTTCGATGGAAATGAAACGAACACTGTCAAACAACTTCTCCGACAGCGGTAGGTAATAGCCGTAGTTGGGCATCATTACTCCTTCAACTAAGGGCAGACACTTTCTGCCTCGAAAGAGCTATCGGCACCCCCTCGATTCGGGACGTTCAAGAATGGCGGGTCGGCAAAATTCGACCACGGTATAACAAAAAGAGGCTTCCAAACCAGCCTCCGGGTCACGATCGGCACCAGTGCTCTGTCGAACTTTGAGATCTGAGTTCTCTGGGAGCCGATACGTCAGAAATATCGCTCGCCCCCATATTGCGGGGGCGGTGAATCCGAAGAACAAACCGACAGGAAGACAGGTCATGAAAATACATATGGAGACAACAATCGGGGTGGTGCTCGTCGTGTCTGGCGGTCACTACATCGAGATTTACACGCCGCAAGATTCATATCGAGAAGGTGTGGTCAACCTCTGGGACTATGCGAACAACCAACTCCTAATGGAGCCCACACTCTCAAACGTCCTGCGTGAGGTCATGTCAACCCTTCGCGAATATTTCGAGGACTTCAATATTCAACGTTTAGAAATTCTGGAAGCGGAAATCACTGAGCTCGTCGAGCCGGATGCCCTCGAACGAATGGAGCTTGATGTCGGGGATTCAGCAATAGCGGATTGAAAAAATCCCCCGTAATACAAAAATTAGGGCAAGAAAAAGACTTGATATGCTGGTTCAGACAGGAATAAGTGGTTATCAAACTGGTTATCTGATACAGAGTGAAACCAAAAATCAGCTAAAACAAAGGAAAGGCGAGTGGGGAGTGAAATCCCTCACTCGCCACAAAACACGTATTGGCTGATGCGTGGGGTGGGGAGGCATTGTGTCTGGCTTTCGACACGTGGTGGCGTGGAAACTTGCCGACCCCGAATCGCGCGACGAGACAGTAGCCCAGATGAAGAGCCTCCTCGAAGCCCTCGTCGGTGTTGTTCCGGGACTGAAGTCGCTCAGCGTGAATCCCACCGCGCTGCCAGGCGAGGGCAACTGGGACGTGGTCTTGATCAGCGACCATGACTCCCTCGATGCGTTTCGCACCTATCAAACCCACCCCGCGCACCTCGAGGCCGCACAGTGGGTCAGCCAGCAAGTCAGTGAACGCGCGGCGGTCGACTACGTTCTGGAACCCTAGGGCCATGGTTGCCAGCGCGCGGTATTCCGGTGGGGCGGGTGTATGAGCGGCGCCGGAGAGTTACTCAGGGTTGCTCAAGACATCGCGGCCGAGGCGGGTCAGCTCATTGTCGAGCGCCGAAAACATCACGTCGATGTTCACTCCACCAAGTCCTCGGACGTGGATGTCGTCACAGCAGTGGACCACGAAGCAGAAGCGCTCATCCAAGATCTCTTGGCAACCCGCCGCCCCGGCGACGGGTTTGTCGGTGAAGAGGGTGGCGCCGGCGCGACGACGACGGGTATTTCCTGGGTGGTTGACCCGATCGACGGGACCGTCAACTTCCTCTACGGAATCCCCCACTACGCCGTGAGCATCGCAGCTGTCGAAGGGACTCCCGAGCCGGGAGCGTGGGATATTCAGGCAGCTGTGGTGCTGAACCCCGCTACCGGGGAGATGTTTCATGCGGCCAAAGCAGAAGGTGCGAGCCTGGGTGCGAAGTCCTTACAGGTCGCGCCTCCTGTGGAGCTCTCCCAAGCCTTGTGGCTGACGGGCTTCGCCTACGCTGCTGAATACCGTGCTGAGCAGGGGCGGGTCGCGCGCGAAATCCTCCCGATGGTTCGGGATATTCGCCGAATGGGTACCGCCTCGCTAGATTT
>CAJXYC010000147.1 GCA_913063365.1 uncultured Cellulomonadaceae bacterium | reverse complement strand
GCGCGTTATTGGGCAAAGTCGATCACCCGAGGAGATTCGACAAAAACAGCCGCCACGAGAGTGCTCACCAGTACGATGAGACCCACCACCATCAGGTCGAGCCCAACTCCCTGAAAACGCGCTACCCAAGGAGGTTTAGCGTCATCCGCGTCGTCCATTTCCCATGTTGTTTCACTCTGGTGGAGTTTTGAGGGGAAGTCCTCGGCAAAACTGCTAGCAACCCACAGGATAAATCCGACGCTAAAACTCAATGCCGCAATCGCCCACAACCAGCTGAGCGCTTCGGTTCCAGGAAACATTCGCGCGATCTCCTCCCCACCTCAGGTTAAGCCCAGTACATGGTGCCAACCTCCACGCGCCGCCCCAGGAACAGGGAATCGACGTCTCATGTGCCCAGTTTCGGGGGTGGATTGCCGCACCGGGCATCTCCCAGAAAGCCATCGATTTTTGGGTCGAGGTCGGTCGGGGGTAGGCCCAAACTCCGAAGTACTCTCAGTTCATCTCCGACAACCTGATGCAGGGAAATATCCTCTATGGAGAGGACTTCGCCGAGCATCTTGCCCAGCAGGAACGCGACCTCGCAGCAGTTGTCGAGGCGGAGATCAGCTAATCCAATGGCTCTGGGGCTGGAGTGTGCCGCGCATCGGCTGTTTCGACTCCAAAATGCCGGTGAAGAAACTGCGTGACGAACTTCGCTGTTTCTTGGGGGTTGTCGAGCATGGGTAGGTGGCCCGCGCCTGAGACGCTGACCAGGCTGGCCTGAGGCAGATTTTTGGCGAGTTTTTTCGCCTGATTGTGGGTCCGTCGGTTGCGCTGACCCACAACAATGAGGGTGGGTTGGGTGATGGCCTCGAGCTGGTCGCGGATGTCAAAGGAGAAAACTGCCTGCATGACCGCCACAATCTGGTGCCGCGTTCTCCTGCCCACCGTAGCTTCCACATACTGGCGGGTTGTGTCGCAGTGGCGACCGTAGTCAGCTGCTGACCATCGGGCGAGGGTCCTCGGTGAGACGAATCGCAACAGCCCGCGTGCGACCGCTGTTCCTATTTTCTCCCAGACAGTTGTCGCGGTACCCCAAGACGACTCGATCACAATGAGACCCTGGACAAGTTCTGGGTGCCGGGCAGCGAAATCCAAGGCGACCATACCTCCCCAGGAATGGCCACAGAGAACTACGGGAGCGTCGCCGAGCCCGCTCACGGTTGGGAGAAGAGCTTCCACAATTTCGCCGGAAGTCGGAGGGGAAATATCTGAAGGGTCCTCTGAGTGACCCGGCAGAGTCACATCGAGTCGTCGAATGCCCTTTGCCGTCCCCAGAGCCTCCCCGAAAGGTCGCCACGACCGGCTGTCGAGAAGGGCCCCGTGCAGCGTCACGAGGTGCACCGTCTCCATATCCCCGAGCCTAGGCGTCACCCCAGCCCAATGAGCTTCTTCTCCCATTGTTTCCGTTTGCTAGAACTTAATGGCACAGAATGCTCCGAAAGACGCGATGTCAAGGCAGAGAGTCAATCTTCGCCCAGCAGATAGGGCAGAAGACTTCTAAGTTTCTGACTCCGCGCCTACATCGCACCGTTTACAGGGTAGTGCGGGAAGGGTGCGGGGTCGTGCGATTGGCGTGCGATCAACAAGGACAGAGGCGCAGAGGAGTTGTGCCCTCGAGAAGGAGTGCGCCAGTGATAAAATCATTTTATGGTTTTACTGGCCTACTACAATTCCGCGCTGCATGATGCCGAAATTGCCCGAATCCGTCGCACTCTCGCACTTCGGGCTCTTCTTGGCGAAGGTCATTCTCAGGCGGAGATGGCCGCGCGATTTGGGCTCACCCAACCCGCGGTGAGTTACCAGGTTGCTCACAAGCGCACCGAGGGCGTGAAGCCTCGTGACCTCTTAGAAGCAGGCCGGGACATTCTGAGGCAGGTGGCAGAAGACTGCGGATTTCGGAAACTGGGTGTCTTTGGCTCCGTCGCACGTGGTGAGGACACAGCAGATTCCGATCTTGATTTTGTGGTGGAACCTCCCGCAGGAGCGGGCCTTGTGGATCTCGCGGACCTCCAGGAGACGCTCGGCCGTATTTTAGGAAGGGAAGTTGACCTCGTCACCTACGGAGGGCTCGATCCAGAGCTCGATCGAGATATTCTCCGGGACACGGAGTTGGTGTGATGGAGCTGCGTGTCGCCAAAGAGCTGCTCCATATTAAACGGTGGCTTGACGTCGTGTCGTCCATCGTCGATGGTGGCAAAGCTGCCTACGACCGCGATCCGGTGGCCCAAGAGGCCGGTGACTCACTCATGATCAAGATTGGAGAAGCCTCGAAGTACCTTGCAGCGAGCGGGATTGTCCCTCCCGCTGGGGTGAACTG
>CAJXYC010000146.1 GCA_913063365.1 uncultured Cellulomonadaceae bacterium | reverse complement strand
CCAGACATGGAAGCTCTTGGTGAGGCGGTCGGATCCCATCTGCAGGCCGGTGATGTGGTTGTGCTGCACGGCCCCCTAGGAGCTGGGAAGACAACGTTCACCCGGGGGGTCGGCGCCGCTCTCCAGGTGGAGGGGCAAATCCAAAGTCCGACCTTTGTCGTCGCGAGAGATCACAAGCGAGTCGCAGAAGGGCAACCGCCCCTCATTCACGTCGATGCCTATCGGCTGAGCCACGCGGAAGAGTTAGTCGACCTCGACCTGGATTATGACCATTCGATTGTGGTGATCGAGTGGGGACGACCTTTTGTGGAGCGGGTGGTTGATCAGTGGCTCGACGTCGATATCCACACCCCATTGGAAGATAGCGACGACACTGATGTGCCGAGCGATTCAGGTGATCGCGTGGTCACCGTGACTGCTCATTCGAGACAGGGCGTGGATACTCGCTTTGCACCACTTCTGGAGGAGCTCAATGATTTTGGCCATTGACTCCTCGGCGGGAACCGCCGTGGCCGTCACCGACGAGTCCGGAGTGGGGCACTCCAGTGCGAGTACCTCTGATCGTCGCAGCCACGCCGAGGCGATTGGCCCCCTCATCAAGCAGGCCTTGGATGAGGCGGCGGTGGCACCCACAGACATCAGCACCGTGGTCATGGGTGTGGGCCCTGGTCCTTTTACTGGTCTCCGTGTGGGAATGGCGGCGGCCCAAGCCTTCGCGTGGGGGGCTTCGCTGCCGGTCCGACCCGTCAGAAGCCACGACGTTCTGGCAGTAGACCTCGACCAAGAGCGGCTTGTGGTGTCCGACGCCAGGCGCGGTGAGTGGGCATGCACTCGGTACGCCCCCCACCCCGATGGCGGTCCTGCCCGGGTGGTGACAGAAACCTTCTTATTGCCGAAGTCAGAGCTCCCCGACGATGCGACGACTTATCAAGACGCCGAAGTCATGTTCTTGTCCGAGGTCGATCCGGTCATGCTCGCCGCGGTCGCTATCACCCGACGTGGACGTGGTGATACCCCGATTGATCCGAAGCCCCTGTATCTCCGGCAACCCGATGTGACGATGCCCCAATGACAATTTCGATTCGCCCATTCGACTCAGCAGATCTTGACCAGGTCCTTCAGCTTGAGCGTGACGTGTTTGGCCGTGATGCGTGGGCCGATGACGTCTTCATCGCCGAGCTTGCGCATCCGCGTTCCTACTACCTCGTCGCGGAGGACCACTCGGTCATTGTGGGGTTTGGCGGACTTCGAACTCCTGATCAACGAGGAGGCCAGGCAGATATTCAGACGCTTGCAGTCCTACCCGGTTACCGCTCCCAGGGCTGGGGTCGAGCGCTCGTGGATGCGTTGATGACCGAGGCCGTGAGAGTGGGCGCTACTGAGGTGTTTCTCGAGGTTCGAGCAGACAACCACCATGCCCGGTCGCTCTATGAGTCAATGGGTTTTGCTGAAATCTCGAGGCGTCCCGGGTACTACCAGCCAGACGGTGTCGATGCTGTGGTGATGTCTCGGACGGTGGGCCGATGACACTGAATCCGCCAGACAACCCCGTCGTGTTGGGCATTGAAACCAGTTGCGACGAAACCTCAGTCGGCATTGTCCGCGGCGACCAACTGCTTGCCAATGTGGTGTCGTCGTCGATGGACCTGCATCGGCGTTTTGGGGGAGTAGTCCCCGAGGTGGCGGCGAGAGCGCATCTGGAGGCACTGCCTCAGGTGCTGGACCAGGCACTCGGAGAAGCATCAATCAGTCGGGACGACATTGACGCCATCGCGGTGACCGCCGGTCCCGGCCTTGCGGGAGCGTTGATGGTCGGCGTGGGGGCCGCGAAGGGCTTGGCCCAGTCTTTGGGGAAGCCGTTATATGCCGTGAACCACCTGGTGGGCCATGTGGCCGTGGAGTTGCTGCGTTCCGAGGGCCGGCACTTGGAGTTGCCGACGATTGCGCTCTTGGTCTCAGGAGGCCACACCTCGCTGCTGGTTATTAGAGATCTTGTCCACGATGTCGAGGTGTTGGGCGACACGATTGATGACGCCGCGGGTGAAGCCTTTGACAAGGTCGCCAGGGTCCTCGGTCTTTCGTATCCCGGAGGGCCAGAAATTGACCGGGTTGCTCGGGACGGCAATCCTGAGGCCTATGACTTTCCCCGGGGTCTTACCCATCCGAAAGACCAAGAGAAGCATCGGTATAACTTCTCGTTCTCTGGACTAAAGACCGCGGTGGCTAGGTGGTGGGAGGCCAATGGTGACCCACACGATGCCCAGCAGGTCGCTGATGCTGCGGCTTCTTTCCAAGAATCTGTCGCCGATGTCTTGACCCGGAAAGCTGTGAGTGCGGCGAAGGACTACGGCATCCCTCGGATTGTCCTCGG
>CAJXYC010000145.1 GCA_913063365.1 uncultured Cellulomonadaceae bacterium | reverse complement strand
CGATTCTGGTCTGGCTCAAGCACCAGCACACGCTAGCACCAGGCAACGCGGGTGTTATGGCAACAAAAAACCCCGGTACAAGACCGGGGTTTTTCGCGTTTCTTGTCTTAGCGCTCGACGGTCGCGAGCACATCCTTGATGTTCAAGACGATGTACTCGTCCTGGCCGTACTTGACCTCGGTGCCTCCGAACTTGGAGTACAGCACCCGGTCGCCGACCTTCACATCGAGGGGGATGCGCTTGTCACCCGACATGCGTCCCGGACCCACGGCGACAACTTCGCCTTCCTGGGGCTTTTCTTGGGCCGTATCCGGGATGACCAGACCAGACGAAGTGGTCTGCTCGGCTTCGACCTGCTGGATGACAATGCGATCTTCGAGCGGCTTGATAGAGACCGACACGGTTGACCTCTTTCTGAGACTTGGGGTTAGCACACTCACTAGTTGAGTGCTAACTAAACTGTAGCGAACGAATTAGCACTCGCGCAATCCGAGTGCCAATTCTTCTCGGCAAATCCCCTGGAACAATACTTCCGTGCCCTCTATCAACGCGGCCGAGCTTTTCCAGCCCGAGACTCTGCAGCTCATCGATTCGCTCTCGGGCGTTGATGACTCGCGCGACCTCGTCGCCCTCGTCTCCGCACTCAGAAAAGATGGACACCCGACCAGCCGTATCCACCAGGCACTCGAGCAGGTGCGTCTGCGTCGAAAGGCACAAGACAAATTCGGTGACTACGCCAAGCGGATGCTCTTTACCGAAGAGGGCCTTGAACAAGCAACACGGCTGTCCGTTGCGGCACATCACGCTGGCCGGATGAAGACGGCCGGAATCGAGCGGCTAATCGACGGCAGCTGTGGCATCGGAGGAGACACGATGGCCTTCGCCGGTCTCGATATCAACGTCACCGCGATTGACAAAGACACCGCGACGGCTGCTATCGCTTCCTACAACCTCGCACCTTTTCCCTCTGTCACCGTCACCCAAGGAAGCATTGAGGAGACTGACCTGTCCGGAGCGGATGCGCTGTGGCTCGACCCCGCCAGGCGCGATAGCTCGTCGAAAAGACTGAGTCCAGAGAAGTGGTCTCCTCCACTGAACTGGGCGTTGGAGGTCGCCCAGTCGATGCCAACCGGCATAAAACTGGCCCCCGGGCTCGACCATCAACACATTCCGCCTGACGGCGAAGCGCAGTGGGTGAGCTACCGCGGAAGTGTCGCCGAACTGGTCTACTGGTCAGGCCGTCTTGCTCGTCCTGGTATTTCTCGGTCCGCGCTCTTGGTGGGTGATGACAAGTCGGTTGAAATGACAGCTGCTGGTCCGGCTCCCGACCAACCTGTGGGACAACTTGGGTCCTACCTCCATGAACCAGACGGTGCGGTCATTAGGGCACAACTCATCGGAGATCTCGCCCGGGAGCTGGAAGGCCGGATGGTGAGCAAAGACATCGCCTACATCACAGGAGACGCGAAGGTGACAAGCGCCTTTGCCCACACCTTCGCCATTGACACGGTGCTTCCCCTGAAAGAAAAGGACATTCAGAAGTGGATCAGACAGGAGAGTATCGGCGCTCTCGAAATCAAAAAACGCGGTGTGGACATCGACCCCGCCGTCTTCCGGAACAAGCTCCGCCTCGAGGGTGAGAAACAGGCGACGCTCATTCTGACCCGGGTAGATGGTGCGCGGTCCGCCATCCTGGCCCACCGGATTAGCTAGGTAACAAGAACCCCACACTGACCAGGAGTGCACGAATCACAGGGGTTGCCGCGATAGTGGCCATCACCGTGGATAACGCAATTCCGAGGTAGCCGAGGACCAGGCCGGTCACGACTGTCCCCCCGCGGGCCAAGGGGTGGTGGCGCGAACTATGACCAAACACCACGGACAGAATGGCGGGCACAATGCCTGCGCCAAACGCCGGTGCAAGAACAAGACCAAAGACTCCGAGCGAGACGGAAACGGCCGGCAACAAAGGTGCCTTCTTCGATCGTGACCGGGTGGTACTTGGCCTCACGGTCGGCTGAAGGCCGGTAATGGCTTCATCGACCATCTCCACCGTCTCAGCCGATTCCAGTGGTTCGCCGGGCTCAATCTGTGCGGTTCGTGACACCAGAGTGGAGGCCGCAGCAACAGACAACCGTGACGGGGCCTCGCCCCGGCGAATCAGCTCAGCGCCAAGCACCGCAATCATGGCGCCGTTATCGGTGCAGAGAGACAGCGGAGGCACACTCAGTTCAATTCCTGCCTCCTTGCACCTCTCCTCGGCCAGGGCTCTGACCCTCGAATTTGCTGCAACTCCCCCACCGAGGACAATCCGAGGGATGCCGTAGTCCTTCGCCGCACTCACAGCTTTCCGGGTCAAGACATCGGCGACAGATTC
>CAJXYC010000144.1 GCA_913063365.1 uncultured Cellulomonadaceae bacterium | reverse complement strand
CTGAACAAGGTCCGCAACATCGGCATCATGGCCCACATCGATGCCGGCAAGACCACCACCACTGAGCGGATCTTGTTTTACACCGGTATCTCGCACAAAATCGGTGAGGTGCACGATGGCGCGGCCACCATGGACTGGATGGCTCAGGAACAAGAGCGCGGCATCACTATTACCTCCGCCGCGACGACCTGTTTCTGGAACGACCTGCAGATCAACATCATCGACACTCCCGGTCACGTGGACTTCACCGTCGAGGTGGAGCGCAGTCTCCGTGTTCTCGACGGTGCCGTTGCCGTGTTCGACGGAAAAGAGGGTGTAGAGCCGCAGTCCGAGACGGTGTGGCGTCAGGCCGACAAGTACAACGTCCCGCGCATCTGCTTTGTCAACAAGATGGACAAGCTCGGTGCGGACTTCTACTACACCGTCGACACCATCATCAATCGTCTGGGTGCTAAGCCACTGGTCATCCAGTTGCCAATTGGCGCCGAGTCGGACTTCCTCGGAATTGTCGACCTCCTCGAGATGAAGGCCAAGGTGTGGCCGGGAGACGCGAAGGGTGACGTGACCATGGGTGCTCAGTATGAGACCCGTGAGATCCCCGAAGAGCTCCAGGCCAAGGCGGAGGAATACCGCGCCCAGCTGCTCGAGGATGTCGCTGAGTCCAGCGAGGAGCTTCTCGAAAAGTACCTCGGTGGTGAAGAAATCACCCTCCCCGAGCTGAAGGCCGGTATCCGCCAGCTCACGATTGCTGGTGAGGCCTACCCCGTGCTGTGTGGTTCGTCGTTCAAAAACCGCGGTGTTCAGCCCATGCTCGACGCCGTCGTGGACTACCTGCCCTCGCCGCTGGATGTTCCCGAGGTCGAAGGCCACGAGGCCAACGACGAGGACGCGGTCATCACCCGCAAGGCCGACTCCAGCGAGCCGTTCGCAGCTCTGGCGTTCAAAGTGGCCGTCCACCCGTTCTTCGGTCGTCTGACCTATGTGCGCGTGTACTCCGGTTCGATCGAGTCGGGCGCCCAGGTCGTCAACTCGACCAAGGGAAAGAAGGAGCGCATCGGAAAAATCTTCCAGATGCACTCCAACAAGGAAAACCCGGTCGACCGCGTCTCCGCGGGCCACATCTACGCTGTGATCGGACTCAAGGACACCACGACCGGTGACACTCTGTGTGACCCCGGTAGCCCCGTGGTTCTCGAGTCGATGTCCTTCCCGGAGCCCGTGATCGAGGTTGCCATTGAGCCGAAGACCAAGGCCGACCAGGAGAAACTGGCCACCGCGATTCAGAAGCTGGCCGAAGAGGACCCGACGTTCCGTACCGAACTCAACCCCGAGACCGGTCAGACCGTGGTCAAGGGAATGGGTGAGCTGCACCTCGACATCCTCGTTGACCGTATGAAGCGCGAGTTCAACGTCGAGGCCAATGTCGGTAAGCCCCAGGTGGCCTACCGCGAGACCATCCGTCGCACTGTGGAAAAGCACGACTACACCCACAAGAAGCAGACCGGTGGTTCGGGCCAGTTCGCGAAGGTCCAGGTCACCCTCGAGCCTCTCGAGGTCACTCCGGAGACCAGCTACGAATTCGAAAACCAGGTCACCGGTGGACGTATTCCTCGCGAATACATCCCCTCGGTCGATGCCGGTATTCAGGACGCCATGCAGGTGGGTGTGCTGGCCGGTTACCCGACTGTCGGTGTGAAAGCCATCCTGCTGGATGGTCAGTACCACGACGTCGACTCGTCAGAAATGGCGTTCAAGATTGCCGGATCGATGGTCTTTAAAGAGGCCGCGAGAAAGGCGAACCCTGTACTGCTCGAGCCCGTGATGGCCGTCGAGGTGCGTACTCCCGAGGAATACATGGGAGACGTGATCGGTGACCTGAACTCGCGGCGCGGACAGGTACAGAGCATGGAGGACGCGACCGGCATTAAGGTCGTGCGCGCCCTCGTGCCGTTGTCGGAAATGTTCGGATACGTCGGTGACTTGCGCTCGAAGACTTCGGGCCGCGCCGTGTACTCGATGGTTTTCGACTCCTATGCTGAAGTCCCGAAGGCTGTGGCCGACGAGATTATTCAGAAGGGCAAGGGAGACTAAGCCCGATCGAATAGGCTCGCCGAGCCTTGTACTACCAAGAAAACCGACCCTGTTTGGGTTAGCCAGCTAGCTCAAACACCGAAGTCCTGAGGAGGACCAAGTGGCTAAGGCCAAGTTCGAGCGGACTAAGCCGCACGTCAACATCGGAACGATTGGTCACGTCGACCACGGCAAGACCACTCTGACCGCTGCTATTTCCAAGGTGCTCGCTGACCGCTTCCCGTCAGACGTCAACGTGTCGCGCGACTTCGCGTCCATTGACTCTGCTCCGGAAGAGAAGCAGCGTGGTATCACCATCAACATCTCGCACGTTGAG
>CAJXYC010000143.1 GCA_913063365.1 uncultured Cellulomonadaceae bacterium | reverse complement strand
ATTCTCGAGGTCCCCGGGATCATTGTTGGCCTGCTGTTGGCTGCGCGGAGTCGCTCCTCAGGAATTGCCTGGGGTGAATCGCTTCGAGAGGTGCTCTCTGGCAAATCCATCGTGTTGCTTGTGGGTGGACTAGTAATTGGGTTCGCCAGCGGTGCGGGTGGGTTTACCGGCATCCAGCCCTTCTTCGACGACCTCTTTACCGGTGTGCTGACACTGTTCCTGTTGGAGTTAGGAATCGTGGCGGGCAGGCGGCTTCCTGATGTGAAAAAGACAGGTCTTGGTTTGGTGGTCTTTGGCACCTTGTTCCCCCTGGTGGCGGGATTGGCGGGCGTCGCGGGCGGACTGGTGGCGGGACTATCGGTGGGTGGAGCGACTCTTCTTGGGGTTCTCTCTGCCTCGTCGTCGTATATCGCCGCACCGACTGCCGTGCGTCTGGCGTTGCCCGAGGCGAGCCCCGGGGTGTATCTGACCGCGAGCCTCGGCATCACTTTTCCGTTTAATCTCATCGCCGGGATACCGATCTACTACTGGTACGCAGACACGTTGGGGAGAATGTTCGGATGACTCTCAGTCCTAGAAAAGTCGTCACCGTGGTGGCTGAAGCCGCCCTCGAATCACGACTGGTAGCTGATCTCCAGAAGTTAGGTGTTCCCGGCTACACCGTCTCCCCCGCCCACGGCGCAGGGGTCCGCGGACAGCGCGAGGGAGACATTGAGGGGGGCAATATCCGCGTCGAAACCGTGGTGCAGGAAGACCTTGCCAACAAAATCTTGGATCGCCTCCAGACCCACTACTTCCCCCACTATGCCTGTGTGGCGTGGGTGTCAGACGCAGGGATTGTTCGCGGGGAGCGCTTCTAAACGCTGAGGCCCCTGGCGGACCGGTTGCGTTCGGTCACCGTCACGAACACACTGCCAACCGCCAGGAGAATCAGCACAAAGGCCGGTAGGAAATCCTCCAGCCACCATTTGGCATCGGCAGACACGATGACTTGATTGTCTTGTTCCCACTGCTCGCGGTCAGACCGGTCGGTGTCCCACAGCACAGCCCCGGAATCTGTCACCTCAAAGTCAAGCTCCTGCGACAGAAGTCGCCCATCAGCGCTTGTTCCCTCGGCCACGAGGGTGTACTCCCCAGCGTCAAGATTGCCCGGCAACGGCCTGGTCTCGTAGAAATAGTCGCTGTCCTCAACCGGCTTTGACAGCAACACCTCTCCGCCCGGCTCCAGAGCGATACTCGCCGTTGACCCTTCTTCGGTGTCCCAGGCGCTTAACGAGACATCGACGTTTTCGACCGGTGTATTCGGCCCCGCCAAAATGTCGAGGTAGAAATACGGCGAGATTCGAAGTGAATCAACGGCGGAGGCGCCAAAGCCGAAGCCCATGATGCCGACGACAGCTCCGAACACGATGGAGAGGACAAACGACAGTCCCCTCGCTCCGCGGGTAATCCGGCTGCGGGAGCTAAGCGATGTCGGACCCTGCGCCACCGCACGCTCGCCAAAGACGGTTCCCGCGACAATCCCCGCACCTATGACGGCCTGAATGGCGACCCACACCCAGACTTCTAAGGCTTCACCCGTGGCGTCGTAGACAATCAGCCCGGCAATCAGCGCGACGGCGGTGGCCACAATCGGCACGGCATACGACGCACCTAAGTCCCACTGTCCCGCGACCCCTGCACCGTGATCGGAGTCGTCTGCGTCGGGTTGGTCCGACGATTTCGGCAGCGTGTCTTTGCGGAAGACAAATCCCAGTAACAACACCGTCACGACGAGGGCGGTGTAGAGAAGAATCGGTGCGTAGACATTGCCAAGCCTGGTGGCGAGGGCCTGCTGTTCATCGGCCCGACCGAAACCTTCCAAGAAGGTGGTGATGGCAAGGAAAGCCGCGATGGACATCGCCACAATCAGCGCGAGAGTGCCGAATCGATGGGCGCTTCTCTCTGGCCGCGACTGGGGGCCGATGCTCACTCGTTCTCGGATCGCAATTCGTTGCCCCACAAGCGCGGCAATAGAAAACACCGCGACCGCCGCAAAGAATAGGTAGGTGGAGACGGCGACAGCGGGCTCTTGCCCGACGCGCTCGCCGTCGTCAAACAGGTCGCGGACGAATAAATCCGAGTAGAGACCGGCCATGAACAGCGCCCAGGACACCACAGCCGCGCCAAGCGGCAGTGCTAGTGACAGAGATACCCGCGACATTCGAGCCTCAGTTTACGACTGGGCGGCATTAATAAGTGCGGCGACGAGTCGATCATCGGACGCGTCTTCTTCGGGATGCCACTGCACGGCAAGGCAGAAACGGTAGCCCGGATGCTCGATCCCTTGAACGACACCGTCAAAACCTCTCGCGGTCACGACGAGACCATCTGCCACGCGGTTGATTGCTTGGTGATGCTGGACAGGCCCCATCACGGTGAGCTCGCCACCGAGGGCGTCAGCAATGAGCGAGCCCGGTGTGATTGTCATTTC
>CAJXYC010000142.1 GCA_913063365.1 uncultured Cellulomonadaceae bacterium | reverse complement strand
CTGGTCAATCGCGCAGATGTAGGTCGACATCGATTCTCTCCTTTAGCGCCACGCTGCCCTACCAGGCTACGGCGAAGGCCGCCCGAGTCACCCTGCACGTGTGCTCAGATTCGCCGCCACGCACTATTCACCTGGTGCTCACTCGAGCGTTAGCTGTGCGGCCCAGCAGAATCCCTCGCCGGCGATACTCTGAGCCGACAACGGAACTCCAGGAGCGGGCATGTCGGTCGTTTACCTCCTACTACGCGGATGGGCCGCCATTGTGCGCGCCAGCCGGCAGGTACTCGACGTAATGGGAGTCCTCGGGGCGATGGAGAACTGGGCGCGAAGGTCGCGAATCGCCCTCTGGCTGCGCTCACTGTTGTCGCTCTACGACGTGCGAGATTTCGTGAAACTCGACCTTCCCTGGTGGACCCTCGACTCCATGTCCCTAGTCGACCAGTTCCTCACCCAGCGCCCCGGAGCCCGGGTGTTCGAGTGGGGCTCGGGAGCGTCCACCATGTGGCTCGAAAAGCGCGCCGCGCAGGTGACGTCGGTTGAATATGACCCCGAATGGGCTGACATGATGCGGCCACTCGTTGGGCCCTCGACGACGCTGTTGGTAGTTCCCGCGACACCCACCGCATCCCCGGAGGTTCCCTCACAGATGTGGGGTCACAAGCAGCTCGACTACCGCGACTACGTGGCCGCGATTGACACGGTGGATGGAGAGTTCGACCTCATCGTGATCGACGGGCGAGCACGAAGCGCGTGTCTGGCCGCCGCGATGGACAGGCTCTCCCCCGACGGGATGATCGTCTTCGACAACACCAACCGTCGGCGCTACCGCCCGGCCCTCGACGCGGTGTCGGGCGCACTCCGCGAGACCACCACCTCGGGACTAACGCCCTCCCTGCCCTGGTCAACTGAGACCACCCTGTTGCGTAAACCCTCCCCCTAACTCTCGCCTACACTCGGGGGAGTGACATCCGACTCCTCCACCGCACAGAGTTTTGCCTCGCGACTCAACTGGTTGCGCGCGGGAGTTCTCGGCGCCAACGACGGCATCGTGTCGATTGCCGCGCTCGTCGTCGGTGTTGCCGCAGCTACCGACAACCTCGCCGCGATTTTGATCGCCGGTGTCTCCGGTGTCATCGCCGGTGCCATTTCGATGGCCGTTGGCGAATACGTCTCGGTGAGTAGTCAGCGAGACAGCGAAAAAGCGGTGATTGAGCGCGAGCGCATTCTCCTGGACACCGAACCGGAAAAAGAACTCGCCATGCTCCAGGCTGCCTATGAAGAGCGGGGGCTCAGCCCCGAGACCGCCCGCAAGGTTGCTGAAGAGCTCACTGAGCATGACGCCATCACCGCCCACCTGCAGGTCGAGATGAACATCGACGGCGAAACCACGACCAACCCCTGGCACGCCGCCCTGTCGTCATTTGTCGCCTTCGTGCTCGGCGCCGCCCTGCCCCTCCTCGCGGTGAGCCTCGTCGCAGCCGACCTCCGCATCATCGCAACCGTCATCGGTTCGCTGGTCGCCCTCGCTCTGACCGGCGGAGTATCAGCCAAACTGGGCGATTCGAAGGCCCTGCCCGCCATCTTCCGCGTCGTGCTGGGCGGCGCGGCGGCACTCGCCGTGACGTGGACAATCGGTGAGCTGTTGGGAACAACGCTCGCGCTGTAGAGCCCGCACCGCGCCACGAATGTTCGCTCGGCGCTCTCTGCCTGGGGAAAACTCAGGGCATCCCGGCCGCACGAGCGCTACTATATATTCGATTGACGTCTTTTATATATACTAGGAGGACGATGACCAAGCGGCTGATTGACATCGATGACGAACTCCTTCGAGATGCCCGCGAGGCACTGGGCGAGGCGACGATGAAAGACACGGTGACGGCCGCTCTTTCCTTGGCCCTCCAGGTCAAAGCCGGCCAGGAAACACTCGAGATGCTTCAGGATCCCGGTGTGAGCGACCTTGCCAACCCCGAGGTGATGCGCGGCGCATGGCGTTAGGCACGCCCTACCTAGTCGACACCTCGGCCTTGTCGCGAGTGGCGGTGCCCGCCGTTGGCAACCGCCTCAACTCCCTCGCCCGGCTCGGAATGCTGGCCACCTGTTCCATCCTCGACCTGGAACTGGGGTTTTCTGCCCGCTCGGCAGCGCACCATTCAGAGATCATCGCGGCGCGACGAAAACTCCCCCAAGCCCCCGTGGACCAGGCGACTCTCGACCGCGCACTCGAGCTGCAAGCCATCCTCGCGCGCACCGGTCACCACCGCGTCCCCCTACAGGACCTCATCATCGCGGCATGCGCAATCGACAACGGCATGGTGGTGATGCACTACGACAAGAATTTTGACACGATCGCCGCGGTGTCCGAGCTGCGCAGCGACTGGGTGGTCCCCCGGGGCAGCGTGTAGAGCCACCCTCGACGCGCCGAAGCGAAAATACACCTACTCTGAAGCCATCGGCCTGGGGTTCTGACCCGGTGTAAGTGTTTCCCGCAGTCCGGTGTGTCCCACACCGTGTGGGCCC
>CAJXYC010000141.1 GCA_913063365.1 uncultured Cellulomonadaceae bacterium | reverse complement strand
ACCACCTGCGGGATGAAGTCCTCGAAGCCGTCGGGCATCCGCTGCTCCATGTCCTCGATCATCTCTTCGGACATCATTTGCGACATTTCCAGTTCCGGCAGCCCGAGGTTTGAGGTCTTGGTCACGGTTCCCGAAAAGCCCTCGACCGATTCGTCCATAGCGGCAACCAGTTCAGTCACCGTCCGCTCGGGAAGGTCTACAGCGCTGGCCTGCAAGGGCACGGCAATTGCTGCGGCAGTAATGACACCAGCAACGGTCATTGACGGGATCCACTTGGCGAAAATTCTGACCACGACCTTTCTTCTGCGTCGGTAGCCAACGATACGCCTGGAGACTAAATGCGAGCTGGGTACACGGCTGACTCGCCGACCTCACGGTGATCTCACAGCGGGAGGCTTTCCACATCTGCCCTGGGCTACCCGTACTTCACAAAAGGCAGGGACCATCTGCTCGGCACATCTTTACTCGGTCAGGATTGCCGGGTGAGAAGTATGCTTATTGGTATGAAGATTAGTATGAATCTGCCAGAAGAAGAGGTGGCCTTTGTCGACCGTCAGGTTCGAGCCGGCCACTATCGGTCGCGTTCAGCTGCGATGAGCGCAGCGCTCAAGCTCTGGCGGAAGTCCGAGCTCGAATCGGGATACGTCGAGGCTTTCGAGAACATCGATCCGATCTGGGACCGCTCCATTGCTGATGGTCTGGTCGAGTCCGAGAATGAGGGTTCATGACGCTGACTCGTGGCGAAGTGGTCTGGGTCGATCTCGCTCAGCCGGTGGGATCGGAAGCCGCAAAGACCCGACCGGCCATCGTGGTGTCTAATGACACGGCTAATGCGGTGGCGTCCCGCCTGGGACGAGGAGTGGTCACCATCGTGCCGCTGACCTCAAGGACTGACCGATTGTTGAACCCCCACCTCGTCGCACAAGCCGGACTCGGAGGGCTCTCGGCGGATAGCGGCGTTCAGGTCGAGCAGATTCGCTCCGTTGATATCTCTCGCCTACGGGGGACTGATCGGGCAGTCTCAGCGGAGTTCCTCGAAGAAGTGGGACAGGCAATCAGAGTTCACTTGGACCTGTGGTGACGGTACCGTCGCCCGCCACTACTCAGCGCTCGAACCACCCGTCGCGCGTTTCCCCACCCCGCGCCGCACACCCTTTGGCTTCACTCCCGGAGCTGGCGCTGCCGGCTCGAGCTGTTGGGCTTTGTGGACACGCAATACTTCCTGGCGCAGGGCCAGGAGATTCTCGGCGTTAGCGTCACCGTCTGCTTCGAGCCCGTCAATGGCGTCGTACAGCTCGCGCCAGTGGTCTCTCGTCGCTCGCGCTTCCCGGGCGCGCGCCTCATCCATCGCGTTGATGACAATTCCGATGAGGACGTTCAAAATCGTGAACACGATGATGAACACGTAGGAGAGGAAAAAGACCAACGCCGCCGGGGTGACCGACATTGCCTCCTGGAAGTAATTGGGGAAGTTCTCCAAGGTGAGCAAAATGAACAGGCTCTCCATGGATGCACCGAGGTTTCCCCAGGCTTCTGGCAGAGCGTCACCGAAGAGATAGTGACCGGCCATGGCGTAGAGGAAGAGCAGGAAACTGATCAGCACGGTCACGCTGGCTAGAGGCGGAAGGCTTCGGGTAATCGAAGCGGTGAGAATCCTCACCTCCGGGAGAAAGCGAAACAGTCGCACGAGGCGCAGCAGCCGCAGGAGTCGCAAGATGACCGTCTGCGCCGAAAACACCGGAATCAGCGCGATGACCAAGAAATCGAAGACGTTCCACGGTGCGGTGAAGAACTTCCACGGTTTGGAGCCATAGGAGATGATGCGCAGGGCCAACTCTGCGACATACACCCACAGCACTACGGCGTCGAAACCGCGGGCCACTTGGGCGAGGGTGGGGTCGATTCCGTCGAAGGTGAGGATGGCGAGAAACACCGCGTTGATCACGATGAGTCCCACAATCGAGAACTCGAAGGTGTTGCCATAGACGATGCGGGTGAGCCAGCCGATGCGATAGTCGGGTTGATCCGAGTCGGCGGAGACGAAAACACGAGACTGTCTAGTGTCACTGTGCGAGGAAGCCACGGTTACCCCTTTCGGGCGATCACTCTACGGATGCTTACTGGAGGATGCTCGTGGAAAGTACATAGGCGCGTCCCCGAAAGGAAAGCGAGCCCACCCTCCAGGCGCGCGCCTTGTTGGTGGTCAACGTGAGGCCGTAGCGCTCGGCAGTGTCCTGGCTTGGCTATCGAATCGGCGGTAGCTCGGGCATATCGCGCTCTGGGATGTTGTCCATCCGGACCACATTCTTGCCAAACGTGCGTCGCTCCTCGAGGTCGATATACGCCTTGCGAATTTCGTCGAAGGGCAGAACCACGATCGGGATGGTGAGGGAGCCATCGGCAATTTTTGCCGCGAGAGCTCGAATCGCTTCGGGGTCGAGCCCTTGACGCCCGACCGTTGGTACGCCGTATTTCGGCCCGTCTCCCGAGATGGAGTTGATGTACTCGCGAGGCACTCCCAGTT
>CAJXYC010000140.1 GCA_913063365.1 uncultured Cellulomonadaceae bacterium | reverse complement strand
GCGTACATCCTCGCCAAGGACGAGGGTGGACGTCACAACCCCTTCTACACGAACTACCGTCCGCAGTTCTACTTCCGCACCACCGACGTCACCGGCGTCATCTCGCTGCCCGAGGGCACCGAGATGGTCATGCCGGGTGACACCACCGACATGAAGGTGGAGCTGATTCAGCCCATCGCCATGGAGGAGGGTCTGTCCTTCGCGATTCGTGAGGGTGGACGCACCGTTGGTGCGGGAACGGTGACCAAGATCATCAAGTAGTTTCGACTGCTGGAAAAGGGCCGGGCTTACGCCCGGCCCTTTTTCTATTGGCCACACACCGCGAATGCTGCATTATTGCTACATAGCATTTATGCTACTTATATGGGTAGGCCATCAAAACACCACACTGCGCCGGTCGGCAATCAAATTGAACAGGTTCGAAGTGACCAAGGATTATCCAGAGGCGAACTCGCTGACCTCGTCGGGGTTCACTATCAAACCATGGGGTACCTCGAACGCGGGGAGTACAACCCCAGTCTCGAGTTGGCACTCAAAATTTCCCGAGTGCTCGGCACCTCTCTAGGGAACCTTTTTTGGTTGGAGGACGACGGCTCTGAGGTCGCGGGTGTGGCCTCAGAAGGAAAAGGCGGGCAGTGATGGCAACAGGCTGGCTTGGCAAAGTGAATGATTGGTTGTGGCAAACGACTGACCGTAAAGGGGTGATGAAAGACCTCGCTGACACCAAATGGGATTGGCTCCGAACCCCTTCGGGGCTGAAGAGCATCATTAGCCTGGCTCTCTTCGTCATTTTTGCGGGGCCGCTCATCGTGTGGTTCGTCGATGACGGGATTGGTGTGCTGCCGGTCCTCCTGGTCATCGCCATCTTCGGGGTCTGGTTTTTGCTTCGTCGGGCCGTCCGACTCGTCGCAGATGCGCCAGACGAGGCGCTCGATGAGAGGCTCATCGGCATTAGAAATAGGACCTACTTGACCGCTTTCCGAGCACTCGCCAGCGTGGTGGGACTTGTGGGAGTGGGATTTCTCGTCTGGGCAGCCACAGGCAATGACGCTGGAGTCATTACGGCGACGATGTCACTCACCTGGCCTCAAGCAAACGCCGTGGTGTGGTTCTTGTACGGACAGATCATGGTGTGGCCCTCCCTTGCCCTAGCCATTGCCATCAAGCGACGAAAGGTTCACCTGTGAACGAGACAAACCGCGATATCGCCCCCGATGCACTTCGCGGATTTGCGCTGTGGGGAATCATCCTGGTCAATGTCGCCTACTTTGCGACGTCGGTTGACCTGGGGGTGACATCCGAGGCACTGGCCTCACCCGGTGATTCGGTGGCCGCTTTTCTCGTTTTCACCCTCGCTCAAGGCAAGTTCTATCTGATTTTCTCGTTCCTCTTTGGCTATAGCGCACACTACGTGTTGGGTAGTGCTCAAGCAGGCCGCCGCCGCTGGTGGCTGCGCGGTGTCGGGCTGATCGTGCTGGGTATCGCCCACGCCAGTTTCTTATTTATTGGTGACATCCTCTTCCTCTACGGTCTGCTCGGCCTCTTGCTTCTCGCGTTCTACTCGCGCAGCCGCAAAGTGATCCTGCGCTGGGTGGCATGGATATACGGCCTGTTTACCGCGGTGGCGCTGGCGCTGGTGGGGCTCACCGCGCTCGCAGAGGCCAAAGGGTTCAGCGAAGCGATCGAATCTTCAGAGGTCGCCTCGCGCTACGAGCAGACCGTGATCTCCGGTGATTACCTCGCTTCAATCCCCGCGAGGTTTGATTTCTGGATTTCCGAGGGAATCTTCCTCGTGGCCTTCCAGGGCGCATTGACCCTCGTGGCTTTCCTGTTTGGCGTTTTGGCCTCCAGGTGGGCCGCTCTCGGGCCGCAGGGTCTCTCACGCGCCCAACTTCGCGTCATGATGGGCTGGGGATTGGGGCTCGGACTGAGCCTCCAGGTGTTCTTCGGGGGTCTTTGGCTGACAAATGCGCTCGCGGCCTCACCGTCGGTTGCCCTCGAGCTCGCCGCGTTTTTCGGAAGTTTTGTCACCGCCCCCCTTCTCAGCGCCGGGTATATCGGGCTGATCATCAGCATTGTTCGAGCGGCGCCTCGGGCACTGTCCTGGGTGGGCACCATGGGCCGCATGTCATTGACGGTCTATCTCAGCCAGTCGCTGCTGCTCAGTCTGATTTTTGGTGGGTGGGGCCTCGGGCTCTACCAGGAGGTGCCCTATTGGGGCGCTGTTCTCATCAGCCTCGGTGTCACCGTCGCTCTCGCGCTGTTGAGTAGTGTGTGGCTGGCTCGCTTCCGTCAGGGGCCGATGGAAAAGCTGCTATCTGGTTGGTCGAAACTGGGCTCTCGATCGACCGCTAAGTGAGCTGCGGGAGACTGGTTGTTCCTCGCAGAGCCGACCCCGCTGTCGAGTAGCAGCCCCCGACACGCCCGGGTTGCAGGAAATGCAGGGCTGTGGCAGAGTTATCGAGGTTCAACACGCGCCGCGTTTGTGGCGCTCACTGCCAGGCAGTGCATAGACAGCGTCTAGGCCGCGGGTAGCAGAACTCTCATCGTCACTTC
>CAJXYC010000139.1 GCA_913063365.1 uncultured Cellulomonadaceae bacterium | reverse complement strand
GGCCCGAATATCAATCCAGTCCGCAGCGTCGTCCCCGCGAGGCTCGAAAAAGACTCGGTAGCCGGGATCGAGCTTGTGCAGATCTAACTGCTCGTCTGCTGAGGTGCCCATCAGTTTGTAAAAGTGGTCGAAGACCTCCGGCATGAGATACCACGACGGGCCAGTGTCAAAACGGAAGCCGTCTTTTTCCCAATTACCCGCACGACCCCCAACCTGGTCGAGGGCTTCCAACAACGTGACGTCGTAGCCGTCTTTTGCCAAGAGCGCAGCAGAGGACAGGCCGCCCATACCGGCGCCAATGACCACTACTTTTTTCGCCACGACTTAGCGCTCCTCGCCTCGGTGTTCTGCCCCTGGTAGCCAACCAGAAAGAACCCGCCCCGCAAGCCACGTCTTTCTCAGGTTTGGAACACTCACCCGACGGATGAGAAGAACGGAAGCAGGTGTTTTCCGCAGTCGCTTTCCAAGCTCGTCGAAAAGAGCCTGAGCCAGGGCCACTGCTTTTCGAGAGCGGGCGGGCAACAAAGGTAGAGCTCTCGCCGATTCGGCCAGGTCCCGGTCAATGTCGTCGAGCAGTCGATTCTTTGTCGCCTCATCCATCGAATCAGGAGTCACTCCCGGGAAATAACTCCGTCCCAGCGCCTCAAAGTCAACTGCCAAGTCGCGCAGGAAATTTACTTTTTGAAACGCTGCGCCCAGGGCACGAGCCCCGGTAATCATTTGCTCATGCTCGGCGGACGAATAGGACACTCCTTGGACGAATGCCTTCAGACACATCAGGCCGACGACTTCAGCTGAGCCATAGACATATCGTTCAAAGCTTTTGTGGGTGTGAGCCTTCTTGGACAAGTCCGCACGCATCGATGCAAAGAATGGTGCGGTGAGAGAGTCATCAATTCCCACTGTTCTCGCCGAATGCGCGAACGCGTGGACGATGAGGTTCGTGCTGTAGCCGGTCTGCATTGCCCGTTCCGTGTCAGCCTCCAGCTGATCGAGCATCGTGCCAGCCTCTTTTTTGGACACTCCTGCTTCCTCGGCAACGCCGTCCACAATCTCGTCGGCAAGGCGCACCAGTGAATAGATGTTTTCGATGTGGCGCCTCGTGACGGGATCAAGAAGCTTGGAGGCCAACCCGAAAGAGGTGGAGTACAGGCGAATCACACCGGACGCGGTCTCTTCGGCGGCTTTGGTGTAGAGATCGATTCTCGTATCTAGCTCGGTCACACCAGCACACTCCAACCGAGCTCCGTGATTAGGCTTAACGCTGTGCTGGTCTGTTCACGACTCCGACGCACCACATCCTGAAGGGTAGCGCGTGGAGACTTCGGAAAACTCTGAGCAAGTCGTCTTAGTCGATGACGAGGGAACACCCATTGGCGTCGCGGATAAGGCCACTGTTCATCACGACAAGACCCCTCTTCATCTGGCATTTTCCTGTCATGTCTTCAGAACAGATGGCAAAGTCCTCATCACTCGGCGGGCGCTCACCAAGAAGACCTGGCCGGGAGTATGGACAAACGCTGTCTGCGGGCATCCAGGTCCGGACGAAGACACCACGGACGCTATTGCGAGGCGCGTTCGACACGAAGTGGGTCTCGAGATCTCAGACATCACGCCTGTCTTGCCAGATTTCCGCTACCGCGCCGTCGATGCCTCCGGAGTGGTCGAAAACGAGATTTGCCCAGTCTTTACTGCCCGCACAACCGGTGAACCGTCGCCTCGTGATGACGAAATCAGCGAGTGGGAATGGGTGGAGCCCGAAGCCCTACACCGCTCGGTCAGTGGAACGCCGTTTGCCTTTAGCCCGTGGCTTGTCCTGCAGCTAGAGCAGTGGCCGGGAACCTACGACGCAGACTGACCAGACACGTCGGTGCGGTGGAAGTTTGCCGCGGAACGTGATGCGGTAGGTCCTCGTTGTCCCTGGTATCGACTGCCGTATCGCTCAGAGCCATAGGGATGTTCTGCCGCTGAGCTCAGGCGGAAGAAACACAACTGCCCAATCTTCATTCCGGGCCAGAGGGTAATCGGCAGTGTCGCCACATTCGACAGCTCCAGTGTGACGTGACCGGAAAAACCTGGATCAATAAATCCAGCCGTGGAGTGGGTCAGGAGACCCAGGCGACCAAGAGAGCTCTTTCCTTCAAGCCTCGCCGCGACATCATCGGGCAAGGTCACTACTTCGAAGGTGGCACCAAGGACAAATTCGCCCGGATGAAGGACAAAGGACTCCTTTGGATCAACCTCGACCAGTCGTGTCAGATCTGGTTGGTCGGTCGCCGGGTCAATGTGTTGGTACTTGTGGTTATCGAATAACCGGAAATACCGGTCAAGTCGAACGTCGACGCTCGAGGGCTGCACCATCGCTTCGTCCCACGGGTCGAGAACGATTCGCTTCTGGTCCACCTCGTGACGAATGTCGCGGTCCGAAAGAAGCACAAAAACAGCCTAGTAGACTGGCCCTTCCCAGCCGGCGCTGGACCGGCGAGTGTAGTTCAATGGTAGAACTTCAGCTTCCCAAGCTGACGGCGCGGGTTCGATTCCCGTCACTCGCTCCACTC
>CAJXYC010000138.1 GCA_913063365.1 uncultured Cellulomonadaceae bacterium | reverse complement strand
CGAACATCGACCCCCACTCCGACGGCGACATCCGACGAACCGATTTCGCGGGCAACAGCTTGGGCTTTTTTCTCGTCGAGATCGGCAATGACCACACATGCTCCCTCGGCGGCCAGACGCTTCGCGGTGGCCAGGCCAATACCCGAGGCTGATCCCGTAACAAGAGCGACTTTCGTGGCGTGGGACGAGGGCTTGGGTAAACGCTGCAGCTTGGCCTCTTCGAGAGCCCAGTACTCGATGCGGAATTTCTCTTTCTCGGAAATCGGGCGATACTTCGACAGGGCTTCTGCTCCACGCATCACGTTGATGGCGTTGATGTAGAACTCGCCAGCAACTCGCGCCGTCTTCTTATCCGGCCCGTAGGAAAACATGCCCACCCCGGGAACGAGGATGATCAGCGGGTCGGCTCCGCGCATCGCCGGGGAGTCGACTTCGGCGTATTTGTCGTAGTACTTGGCATAGTCAGCTCGGTACTTCTGGTGCAGCGCGACCAGGCGCTTGCGCACAGCATCGTCATCTGCCGTCGGTGGTAGGTCGAGGACCATGGGCCGAACCTTGGTGCGCAGGAAGTGGTCGGGACACGATGTGCCGAGCTTGGCGAGGGGAAGCAACTTCTCGCTCTGCAGGAAATCCAAAACTTCGGGCGCGTCGGTGAAGTGGCCCACCATGCGCCGATCGGTTGAGGCGAGACCCCGCAGAATCGGCGCCAACCACGCCGCGCGCCGGGCCCGATCTGCTGGAGCCAGGGGCTTGTTTGCAGAAACCACCGCCCCGAAGGGGTTTTTCCGTCCATGTCGCGCAATGTACTTCTCTGCTGTGGAGATGATCCAGAGCGAGTTGGCCTCGCACTCCTCGCTCGTCTCACCCCACGCGGTGATGCCGTGCCCGCCAAGAATCACGCCGACAGCCTGCGGGTTCTTCTCTTTCAAGGCAGCAATATCGAGCCCTAACTGAAAACCCGGACGGCGCCAGGGAACCCAGAGCACTTTGTCTCCGAAAATCTTCGCGGTCAAGGCTTTCCCATCGACTGCGGTGGCAATCGCGATGCCCGAGTCCGGGTGCAGGTGATCGACGTGGGCGGCGTCCACGAGCGCGTGCATGGCGGTGTCAATGCTGGGGGCTGCTCCCCCACCACCATGACGGCAGTAGTCGAAAGCGTGGACCATCTCGTCTTCCCGCTCAACTCCGGGGTAGACGTCTGTGAGGCCGCGAACGCGGTCCAGTTCGAGAGCCGCGAGGCCCGACTCGGTGAGGGTCCCGAGGTCACCCCCGGAGCCTTTGACCCAGACCAGATCAATCATCTTCCCCGTAGCGGGGTTTTTTGCTTGGCCCTTTGCACTGGTGTTCCCGCCCGCAAAGTTGGTGTTGCGGGGGTCGGAACCCAGACGATTTGAGCGTTCGATGAGCGCACGCACCGCTTTATTCATCGAACTAAGCCCCCCAGCCCATCTGCTGGCCACCCACACGCTCCTGGGCAATTTTCTCGAGATAACCACTGGATCGGAACGCCTCAAACGGGTTAGCTGCCAAACCGCGCGATTCTCTCCAGTCAGAAAGCGCTGGTCGGACGTCAGTGTTGAACGCGTCCATCAGGGTGGCGTGAGCGCCGAGCACGTCGCCGTCGCGCTCAGCCTGTTCGAGCGCCGCCATGTCAACCAGGAGGACCTTCGCGGTCATCTCCTGAACGTTGAGCACGCTCATGATCTGGCCCGGAATTTTGTCTTCGATGTTGTGGGCCTGGTCGAGCATGAAGGCCACGGGCGAATCCTGGTCGAGACCACCGTTGCGGTAGACCTCAAAAATGATGCGGAAGAGTTGGAAGGGATCAGCAGCTCCCACGATGAGATCGTCATCGGCGTAGAACCGAGAGTTGAAGTCGAACGAGCCGAGCTTCCCGAGGCGCAGCAACTGCGCAACGATGAATTCGATGTTGGTCCCCGGAGCGTGGTGACCCGTGTCGAGGCAGACCATGGCCTTATCGCCCAAAGCACTCACCTGGACGTAAGACGTCCCCCAGTCCGGTACATCTGTGTGGTAGAACGCCGGCTCGAAGAACTTGTATTCCAAGACCATGCGCTGTCCGTCCCCGAGGCGCTCGTAGATTGCCTGAAGGGACTCGTGGAGACGGTCTTGGCGAGCGCGCAGGTTGACCTGGCCGGGATAGTTCGACCCATCAGCAAGCCAAATCTTCAGATCCTGTGAGCCGGTCTGATGCATGATGTCGATGCACTCAAAGTGGTGGTCGATCGCCTTCTGGCGCACTGCCTTATCGACGTGGGTGAGTGAGCCAAACTTGTAGATTTCGTCTTGGAACGTGTTGGAGTTAATCGTCCCCAGGGCGACGCCGTGATCTTCGGCGTGAGCCTTGAGGGTTCCGAAATCGTCAACTTTGTCCCAGGGGATGTGCAACGCGACCTTCGGAGCAAGCCCGGTAAACCGATGGACCTGTGCGGCGTCCTCGATTTTCTCGAAGGGCGTGCGCGGTGTCCCCGGACTGGGAAAGACTTTGAAGCGGGTGCCTGAGTTTCCAAAAGCCCAAGAGGGCAACTCAATGGCTTGGGATTCGAGGATTGCGGTGGATTCTTC
>CAJXYC010000137.1 GCA_913063365.1 uncultured Cellulomonadaceae bacterium | reverse complement strand
CTGATCGGGGGGTGACGACCAGCATGTAGGCATCGCGTCCCGCCACACGGTGGTCTGCTCCGACAGTGATGACCGAAGATTCGCCGGCCATGTCGAGGAAATAGTCAGCGACGGCATCCGGGTTGGTCGCGTCCACACCGGTTTCCCTGGTGACCTCGTCCATTGCTTCTTCCTTTTTGGCCTCGGCGTCCTCGGCAGAGACATCCATATCGAAGGTGCGCATCAACACACTCTGTGTCCGGGCGTTGTAGGAATACGCAGCCTCGGCGGTGACGATGACGTCTCGTTGGCTAAGCGGATCCATGACTTGGGCGCGGAAGCCTTCTTCTGAGGCATACACACGGATGGTGTCTTCTCCGGCCAAGAAGGAAATGGCGTCGGTGAAGGAGCTGTGCTCAATGACACTGGGGAGAAACTCTTCAAACCCGTCTGGCATGGTCGCTTCCATTTCTTCGACCATCTGCTCGCTCATCATTTGCGACATTTCCAGCTCCGGAAGGCCCAAGTTCGAGGTCTTGAGCACGGTGCCAGAGAATCCCGTGACGTCGTCGCTGAGGATGGTGAGCAACTCCTGAGGGGTCCGCTCCGGCAGGTCCACAGCACCCGCCTGAAGCGGCGTGGCAATGGCTCCTGCGGTGATCACGGCACCAACAGTCGCAGCGGGAATCCAGTGGCGAAAAAGTGACACGGAAAGGAACCTCCAGAAGCGGTTGCGGTGGATCCGAGTGTAGAGATTCAGGCTGAATGCTTGGTCAATGCGGGGTTTTTCTCGCGGGTTTGCTCGACTTCTGGCAACCCGAAGTTTTAGAGTTTTGAGCATGGAGCCTAGAGACCCTGTCTATCGCCGGTTGGGACAGAAACTGTCCCGTATTTTTCGGCTCGCGACACGAGGCGGCGGGATATCCGCGCGTGGATTTGATGAGCCGATTGCGCCCACGGCTCCGGTCCACAGGCACCGGTCACTCGAAGAGGCCATCTCGATGGGCTCGGTGACGCCTCCTAGCGCGGATTGGCGCGATCTGCTCGACGATGATCTGCTGACGCTGCCGGGAGATAACAGCCTGTCTCAGACCCTTGAACGCCTGCGGCGCGACGAGAGGTAAGCGCGGAAGCGTCGCACTGCCGCACATCTAGTCGCGGTCTTTGCTGTCCTCCCACGGCGTCGTGATGCGCCCGGCGGTGGCCACTGCCTCCGGGTCTTTCGCGGACTTAATCAAGCTCGCAATGGTGGCCACTAGAAGAATTGCCACAATCACGGCCAAGCTCCAGAGAGTGTCAATCTTTGGAATGGCTTCTGAAATCTGTTCGTGGGCAAAAAGCAACATCAACTTCACGCCGATGAAAATCAAGATGAACGATAGACCCAGGGAGAGATAGATCAAGCGGTCGAGAAGACCCTTCACCAGGAAGTACAGGGCCCGCAGGCCGAGAAGCGCAAACGCGTTGGCCGCAAAGACTAAGAAAGGCTCCTGGGTGACGCCGAAGGTGGCGGGGATGGAATCCAGGGCAAACAACAGGTCTGTTGAGGCAATCGCGATCATCACGATGAACATTGGGGTGGCAAGCCGCGCCCCGTTTTCTTTCACAAACAATTTCGTGCCGTGATAGGCGTCGGTGAAGGGAATACGGCGCTTGACAAACTTCACGACGAAGTTGTCGGAAGGGTCGGGGTCTTCGTTCCAGTGCCGCATGAGGCTGATACCGGTCCAAATCAAGATCGCCCCGAAGATAAAGAAGGTGAAGGCAAAGTAGGCAAGGGCGGCCGCACCAATGGCAATAAATATGGCGCGGAAGATAAGCGCCAGAATCACGCCAATCAACAGGACCCGCTGCTGATAGATCGACGGCACCGCAAACTGGGTGAGGATAATCGCGAAGACAAAGACGTTGTCGATCGATAGCGATTTCTCCACCAAATAGGCCGTGAAGTATTCGGTGCCATAGACGCTTCCCGCGTCCCACCACACCCATATACCGAAGGCGATCGCGACGACGATGTAGAAGATGGACCACCAGGCTGCTTCTTGGAAGCCGACTTCGTGGGGCTTTCTCGAAAAGGTCAATAAATCCAGCACGAGAAGCGCCAGGATGATGCCGATGATGAGAGCCCAGGTCGCCAGACCGACGTCCACGAATCAACTCCCTTAGGCGCCCGCAGACTATCTGCGAGGTGGTTGACAGGCTAGTGAGCGTTCCTGGGCAAATGCCTCAGAAACGCCTTGGAAATGCCTCGATTACAACTCGTCGAATACCGGCATATTTCCCTGGATTTCGCTGTCCATTCGGACAACAACTTTTCCGGGGACGGGCATTTCTTCCATTTCGATATACGCCTTGATGACCTCATCCATCGGGAGTACCCGAATCGGGATGACTAACTCTCCAGAGGCCACTCGTTTCCCGAGCTCCCTGATCACTTCCGGGTCGAGGCCTTTCCGCCCGACAGTGGGCACACCGTATTTTGGCCCGTCTCCGGATATGGAGTTGATCTGTGAGCGGGGGATGCCAAGCGACATCGCGACTTCGATGGTCTCGTAGCCAGACTGGTCAAACACGTGGTGGATACCGTTGTCGGCGACTTCCAGAATGTTCGCCTCGAGGTCTCCGTG
>CAJXYC010000136.1 GCA_913063365.1 uncultured Cellulomonadaceae bacterium | reverse complement strand
CTCACCCGCATCTCCAAGCCGAAGGGGGTCTAGAGATGGTGCTCAAGCGTGTCCTCGTCGGAGCGTTCATCACGTTCTGGAGTATTTTCATCCTCCTGCCACTGCTCTGGGCGGCCGTCACCAGTATCAAGCCTCCCGAAGCGGTGAATTTTGGTGCGACCTACATTCCTTTTGTCGAATTCCAGCCCAGCGCGCTGGGATGGTCGAGCATCTTCGGCGGGGGAGGGGCCACCACTAACCTCATTCCGCCGCTGTTTAACAGCGTGATCATCACTTTCGGTGGCGCTGCCATCAGTCTGGTGCTGGGGACCGTTTCCTCCTACGGACTGTCCCGATACGCCTACAAACTCGGGTTTATCCGTAACCAGGACATCGTCTTTTTCTTCATCTCCCAGCGGATTATGCCCCCCATTGTGCTGAGCTTCCCGTTCTTCCTGATGCTGAGAAACCTCGACCTGTTGGACACCCGGACCGGGCTCATCCTGGTGTCCATCGCCGGGCTGATGCCGATTGTCGTGTGGCTGATGGTGGACTTCTTCAACGGAATTCCCAAAGAGCTTGACGAAATGGCCATGCTCGAGGGCTACAGTCCCTTCGAGGTCTTCGGCCGCGTGATACTCCCGCTGACAGCGCCTGGCCTCACCGTGGCGGGAATGTTTGCCGTGATTTTCGGTTGGAACGACTTCTTCTTCCCGCTGGTGTTGACCTTCGGCCAAATCACGACACTGCCCCTGGCGATTGTGTCGCTGAACGCCACCGTCACTCCCTACTGGACCCTGAGTGCTGCAGCGATCTTCGCCATCCTGCCGCTCATTATTTTCGCGTTTGCCATCGAGAGGTTCCTCTCGAAGGGAAGCCTGAGTGGAGCGGTGAGGTAACACCATGTTGAGAGCAGAACACCTCTTTGCGAGCGTCGACAAAGAGATTTACCTCGACGATGTGAGCTTCTCGGCCGAGCCGGGTCGTATCTATGTCGTTATGGGCCGCACAGGAGCGGGTAAGACCAGCCTGATGCGCGCGGTCGCAGGCTTGCTCACGCTCGATAGCGGGGAGCTGAGCTTTCAGGGCGAGTCGATGACTGAGACCCCTGTCTGGAAGCGCGACGTGGCGATGGTCTACCAGCAGTTCATCAACTACCCGAATAAGACCGTCCGTCAGAACATCGAGTTCCCGTTGAAGAAAGCGGGTCTGCAGGGTGCTGAGCTGGACGCTCGAGTGAATACCTACCTCGAGAAGGTGGGTCTCACCAACTTCGCCGATCGGCGGCCCGGTCAGCTCTCGGGCGGTCAGCAACAGCGTGTCGCGATGGCGCGTTCCATGGCCCGTCACTCGCGAATCCTGATGCTCGATGAGCCGCTGATGAACCTCGACTTTAAGTTACGTGAGCAGCTGCGCGAAGAGTTCCTCACCCTGTTTTCCGGGGAGTCACAGTCGGTGACGTTGTATGCCACGACGGAAATCGCTGAGGCGATGATGCTGGGCTACGAATTGATGGTGATGCACGAGGGACGTGTTTTGCAGTCCGGACCCCCCGCCGAGGTGTTCGAGCGGCCGAAGAACCTCGCTGTTGCCCAAATCGTGAGCGACCCGCCGATGAGCGTGCTGCGGGCTCGAGTAGAGGGAGACGACATCGTCCTCGCGAGCGGCCACCGCCTCTCTCGCCCTGCCCACCTGGCCGGGCTGGGCGATGGGGAGTACGACTTTGGTGTGCGGGCGATGGACATCGTCCCCGCAGGAGCCGCCTCTGACGCGGAGTCCACCACGATTGGTTTTGTCGAAGTCTCCGGCTCGGAGACGGTTTTGTATGTCAGCAGCGATTCCGGAGACCTCGTGGTTCTCATCGAGGGAATCCACGACTACAAAGCTGGAGAAAAGCTCTCGGTCACATTGCGAACAGACCGTTTCTTTGCCTTTGACCAAACGGGCGATCTCCTGATCGCTCCCGCATTGGAGGTGCGCTAATGGCGAGTGTGACTCTCGATGGTGTCGGACACGCATACGATAACTCCACTCCCGAGCAGCAGTGGCCGCTGAAACCCTTAAGCGTTACCTTTGAGCCCGGTCGGGCGTATGCCTTGGTGGGCCCGTCTGGCTGTGGTAAGACCACCATGTTGAACATCATCTCGGGACTGGTGACCCCCAAGCAGGGCTCGGTGCTCTTTGACGGCCAAGATGTCACCCAGCTGAAGACTGAGAAGCGCAATGTGGCGCAGGTCTTCCAATTTCCCGCGATTTACCGATCAATGAACGTGTTCGACAATTTGGCGTTCCCGCTGGTCTGTCGTAACTGGGATAAGGACAAAATCACGTCCCGGGTGGAATCAGTGGCGGAAATCCTGGGGATCTCGAACAAACTCAACCGCGCAGCCTGGAGGCTCGGCGTCGACGAAAAACAGTTGGTCTCGCTGGGTCGCGGCCTCGTCCGAGACGACGTCGCAGTGTTGCTCATGGACGAACCGCTGACGGTGATTGACCCCCAGTTGAAATTCCTGCTGCGCAAGCGCATCAAGGAGGCAAACGACGAACTGGGCTCGACCATCATCTATGTCACCCACGACCAGTATGAGGCGATGACCTTCGCCGAAGAGTTGTTGGTGATGAGTGACGGGGAAGTTGTCCAGAAAGGAAC
>CAJXYC010000135.1 GCA_913063365.1 uncultured Cellulomonadaceae bacterium | reverse complement strand
CCCACGCTGCACCGAGTGCTACTGATTCCTTTCGATAGAGGTGATCTGGTGGCGTTTGCTCACGAGAGTGGGGATGTGTTGGGCACCAGTTATGACGAAACAGGAACACGCATCGAGGTCATGCTCGATGAGAAAGCCCTGGGGGTTCTCGGGGAATTTGTCGTCTCTGACTGAGGCGCCGTCGCGTGACTAGACTGCAATTTGTCCTAACAAAGATGACGAGGGGGTCTTCTCTGTGAGCACTATTCGGATGGGGTTAATCGGCACCGGTCGAATCGGCCAGGTTCACGCCGAGAGCATTGCGGGGCTCCCCGAGACGACGTTGCAGCGTGTGGCTGATATCGACACCGCGAGCGCGAAGAGCACCGCCGAGCGTTTCGGTTGTCACGCCTCCAGCCCTGACGAGATCTTTACTGCCGGTGATGTCGACGCAGTCCTGGTGGCCTCACCCACGATGACCCATCTCGACCTGATGGTGAAGTCCGTGCAGGCGGGCATTCCGGTGCTCTGTGAAAAACCAATCGATTTGGAGATTGCCAAAGTCGACGCGGTTCGAGACATTGTGAACGGATCCGACGTTCCCGTGGCTATTGGCTTTAACCGCCGTTTTGATCCCCACTTCCAAGAGTTTCGACGCCGAGTGTTCTCCGGAGAAATTGGCACTCTCGAACAACTGCTGATTACCAGCCGAGATCCAGAGCC
Organism: uncultured Cellulomonadaceae bacterium; assembly: GCA_913063365.1. Classification (GTDB taxonomy): domain Bacteria; phylum Actinomycetota; class Actinomycetes; order Actinomycetales; family Microbacteriaceae; genus Pontimonas. The sequence continues at coordinate 1,940 of CAJXYC010000135.1, read as the reverse complement.
GGCCAGCACCGAGTATTTGGCTGTCTCTGGCGGAATCTTTCGGGATATGACCATTCACGACTTCGATATGGCGAGGTTTTTCGTCGGTGACGTGGTGTCGGTCTCAGCCCAGGGTTATAACCAGTTCAGTGACGACATCAAAGCCCTTGGGGACTTTGACTCCACTGCGGTGGCGCTTCGCAGCGCCAGCGACCAACTGGTGCTCATCAGCAATTCCCGTCACGCCGCCCACGGCTTTGACCAGCGGATGGAGGCGCTAGGGGATAAGGGGATGGTGCGGGTCGATAACGTCACCGATACAGAAGTCCGGGTCTACACCGCGGACCGGGTGGAGGCAAAAGAGCCGTATCAAAACTTTTTCCTCGAGCGCTATTTGGATTCCTATCGGCTCGAGCTTGCCGAGTTTGTGAAACTGCTTCGCGGAGAAGAGGCTCACTGCCCGACATTCGACGACGGCCGGATGGCGTTGGTCCTGGCAGACGCCGCCACAGAATCTGCACAATCGGGACAGACTGTTTCGGTGAGCCTCGACTAGCGATAGTATTTGTTAGGACAAAGTCTGGTCAGTGTCGAGAGCTCGTCCGTGTGAAGGGATGGTGGTGTAGATGACCACCTCACCGTGTGACGTCCTCACCATGGGTCGCGTGGGTGTCGACATCTATCCCCTCGAAACCGGTGTCGGGTTAGAGGACGTCTCCACCTTCGGAAAATTCCTGGGTGGATCGCCCACGAACGTGGCGGTAGCGGCGGCCCGCTACGGACACAACGCCGGCGTGATTACTCGAGTGGGGCCAGACCCGCTCGGGAGGTTTATCACCAGAGAATTGGCCCGCTTGGGGGTCAATCCAGAGTACGTGTCAGTGGTGGAGGGTTTAAAGACACCTGTGGTGCTCTGTGAAATATTCCCGCCAGATAATTTTCCGCTGTATTTCTACCGCGACCCGATTGCTCCGGACTTAATGATCAACGCCGACGAGCTCGATTTAGACGCGATTGCTCAGGCAAAGATTTTTTGGTTCACCGTGACAGGGCTTACCAAGGAACCAAGTCGTTCGGCGCATCACGCCGCGCTCTCACACCGCGGCCGTCTCGCGCACACCATTGTCGACTTGGATTACCGCGAAGAGCTTTGGCCGAGTGAGCAGGAAGCCACCGCCGAGGTCGAGAAAGTCCTGCAGTTCGCAACGGTCGCCATCGGAAACCAGGACGAATGCCGTGTGGCGGTCGGGGAGAGCGAGCCTGAGAGAGCAGCTGATGCTTTATTGGAGCGCGGGGTGGATATCGCCGTCGTCAAACAGGGGCCGAAGGGCGTTCTCGCGAAAACCCAGGATGAGCGTGTTGAGGTGGCTCCATTCCCGGTCGATGTGGTCAATGGCCTCGGCGCAGGGGACGCCTTTGGTGGAGCCTTCTGTCATGGGCTCTTAAGCGACTGGTCGCTGGAGCAGACGCTTCAGTTTGCGAATGTGGCAGGAGCCATCGTGGCCGGCCGTCTCGAATGCTCGACGGCGATGCCGTTCGAGGAAGAAGTTCAGACTGCGTTGGAGGCACACCGTGTCTAGGGATTATTCGCTGCTGCGCACCACCCGTGCGGAAAATCCGGGGGCCATTGCCGACGCCCTCGCCAGTCGGTCCCGCCGGCCACTGATCCAGGGTGACGGCAAGCTCATGATTATTGCCTGCGATCACCCGGCAAGGGGAGCCCTGTCCGTCGGATCGGACCCGATCGCCATGGCTGACCGCGAGGAATTGCTTAATCGCCTCGCTGAAGCGCTCAGCACCCCCGGAGTCGATGGTCTCCTGGCAACCCCAGACCTCATCGACGATTTGGTGATGTGGGGGGTGCTGGAAGACAAGATTGTCGTTGGTTCTCTGAACCGCGGCGGCATTCGAGGCGCAAGCTTTGAGTTAGATGACCGGTTTGGCTGCTACACGGTGCCAAG
>CAJXYC010000134.1 GCA_913063365.1 uncultured Cellulomonadaceae bacterium | reverse complement strand
CGAAAGCCACGGCGGTCCCGCTGCCCCGGCGTCCCCGCCGCCCGCGACGGCTGTGCCAGAGACTGCTGCTCCCGCCGCGCCTGCGCCTCCTGCACCCCCGGTGGTAGAGACGGCTCCTGAGCCGACTTCGTCCAGCCAGCCGAGTACCGGTCCAATCAACACTCCGCAGGCGAAAACAACCTCAGTTCGCCCCAAACCACAGCCAATTCCCGCGGAGGCTCCTGCCAAACAGGCCACTCCCGCCACCGTTCCAGACGAGCCAGTAGAGGCAGTCGAAGACGAAGTGCAAACCCTTCGCGGTGTGGCAAAAGCCATCGCCGCGAATATGGACCAGAGCATCGAGGTTCCGACCGCGACAAGCGTGCGGACAGTTCCTGCCAAGTTGATGATTGACAACCGCATTGTCATCAACAACCACCTGCGCAGGACGCGAGGCGGAAAAGTCTCCTTCACGCACCTCATCGCGTGGGCCATGGTGCGGGCAGTGAAAGAGCTGCCCAGTCAAAACGTCTACTACGACGTCGTCGACGACAAGCCAGTGATGGTGAAGCCGGGAAATATCAACCTCGGCATCGCGATTGACCTTCCAAAACCCGACGGGTCTCGATCTCTGGTGGTCCCCGGCATTAAGCGCTGCCAACACATGGGCTTTGCCGAGTTTTTGATCGCCTATGAAAACGTGGTTCGCCGGGCGCGCGACGGCCAGTTGGAGGCCGACGACTTCCAGGGCAACACCATTTCGCTGACTAACCCCGGTGGCATCGGGACTGAGCATTCCGTGCCGCGACTGATGCAGGGCCAAGCCTGCATCATCGGTGCCGGTGCACTCGAGTACCCGGCTGAGTTCCAGGGCTCGTCAAAGTCGTCATTGGCTGACCTCGGTATTGGTAAGACCATCACCCTTACCTCGACCTATGACCACCGGGTAATTCAAGGCGCAGGCTCTGGTGAGTTCCTCGGCAAGATTCACGAGCTCCTCATTGGCGGCGGAGGGTTCTACGAAGAAATCTTCGCGGCCCTGCGTATTCCCTATATGCCCATCCACTGGGCAGAAGACATTGCCGTCGACCACGCGGACTCGGTGAACAAAACCGCACGAGTCCAAGAGTTGATTAACGCCTTCCGAGTCCGTGGACATTTGATGGCAGATATCGACCCGCTTGAGTACCGCCAGCGCTCTCACCCGGATCTGGAAATCGAGACTCACGGACTCACCTTCTGGGACTTGGATAGGGAGTTTGTCACCGGAGGTTTCGGCGGCAGACGGTCCATGTTGCTCCGAGAAATCCTCGGTGTTCTGAGGGACTCCTACTGCCGCACTATCGGTATCGAGTACATGCACATCCAAGATCCGGAGCAGCGGCGTTGGTTCCAGAATCACTTGGAGCAGCCCTACGAAAAACCTTCCCACGACGCCCAGCTCCGTGTCCTGTCAAAGCTCAACCAAGCTGAGGCTTTCGAAACTTTCCTGCAGACCAAATACGTCGGCCAAAAACGATTCAGCCTGGAAGGCGCTGAGTCCACCATCACTCTCGTCGACGAGATTCTCCAAAAAGCCGCGGAATCAGGTCTTGACGAGGTGGCTATCGGAATGGCTCACCGCGGCCGGCTCAACGTGCTTGCCAATATTGCGGGCAAAACCTACGGTCAGATTTTCCGTGAGTTTGAGGGGACCAGCGACACTAGGAGTGTCCAGGGCTCCGGAGACGTGAAATATCACCTTGGCACCGAGGGCACCTACACGAGCCCTGGAGGCGAGCAGATTCCTGTCTATCTCGCCGCCAACCCGTCACACCTGGAAGCGGTGAACGGCGTATTGGAAGGAATTGTCCGAGCAAAACAGGATCGTTTCCCACCCGGCCACTTCGGCATTCTTCCCGTATTGGTCCACGGCGATGCCGCAATGGCGGGTCAAGGCGTCGTGTTTGAGACTCTCCAGATGTCGAAGCTTCGTGCCTACCGGACCGGTGGAACCGTGCACGTGGTGGTGAACAACCAGGTGGGATTCACCACGCTGCCTCGTGATTCGCGCAGCACTGTCTACGCGACAGACGTAGCGAAGACCATTCAGGCGCCGATTTTCCACGTCAATGGTGATGACCCTGAAGCGGTGATGCGGGTGGCGGAGCTTGCTTTCCTCTACCGCCAGGAATTCCAGTCCGACATCATCATTGACCTTGTCTGTTATCGACGCAGAGGGCACAACGAAGGTGACGACCCGTCGATGACGCAGCCGCTGATGTACAACCTGATTGAGGCAAAGCGCAGTGTGCGAACCCTCTACACCGAATCCCTGGTTGGCCGTGGTGACATCACCCCGGAGGAGTTCGAAAACGCCCAAAAAGACTTCCAGGATCGTCTCGAAGAAGCCTTCGCCGAAACCCACGCCGTACAAACCGGTGCCGTCACTGTCGTCACAGAGGACCGCGGGGCGGTCGCAGATGTAGAAAGACCGCTTGCTCAGCGCGACGAGGTCGCTATGGCTCCGGCAGATACGGGCGTAGCCCTCGAAGTTCTGCACGCCATCGGAGATGCCCACCAAAACATTCCTGCGGGCTTCACGGTGCACCCGAAACTCACGTCTTTGCTGGCAAAACGACACGACATGAGCCGCAACGGCGATATCGACTGGGGCTTTGGCGAACTCCTGGCCCTCGGTTC
>CAJXYC010000133.1 GCA_913063365.1 uncultured Cellulomonadaceae bacterium | reverse complement strand
CGCGGCGCATTCTGCGCGATGCCATTGCCGATTCAGCCGACGAACCACAGGCCGCGCCGGCACGGACTACCGCTGCCCCGGTTATCGACCCCGACCAGACCTGATTTAGCTGGTACTTACCGGCAGTGGTGTGCCCACTCGGGACTGCCGAGTCCCTTCCAAGGCCGTGAGTACGTCGCGGAAGGCGACACTGGCGGGGTCGTTCGGGTGAGAAAGCACCACAGGGTGCCCCGCATCCCCTGATTCACGAAGGGGAACCGAGAGCGGAATAGAGCCAAGAACCGGCACCTCCAACTTGGAAGCGACTTCGGCACCACCGCCCGAACCGAAAAGATCGACAGCCTGTCCTCCAGGGAGCGACCCCGCGGACATTGTTTCGATGACTCCGACCACTCGCTGGCCTGTTTGCCGGGCCACGAGTCCGCTCCTAATCGCCACATCTGACGCACTCGACTGGGGGGTGGTGACGACCACCACGTCGGAGTGGGGGAGCAGTTGGCCCAGAGAAATCGCGACATCTCCCGTGCCTGGTGGGAGATCAACAAACAACAGGTCCAGATCGCCGTAGTAGACGTCTGTCAGAAACTGATTCACCGTGCGGTGCAACATCGGCCCGCGCCACGACACTGGCGTATCGGCCTCGACAAACATCCCGATGGACATCAGCTTCACGTCGTGGCCAATCGGCGGCAAGATCATGTCATCAAGCCGGGTGGGCTTTTCTCCTGCGACGCCGAAGAGCTGCGGAATGGAAAAGCCGAAGACATCTGCGTCGATGACGCCAACCCGGAGGCCTTTACTCGCGGCGAGCGCCGCGAGATTAGCCGTCACCGTCGATTTTCCGACGCCACCTTTTCCACTGGTGATTGCCACAATCCGCGTCAACGAATCAGGACCAAAGACCATCTGAGGGGTTTTTGACCCTCGGAGCGCCTCAATCAGTCGTCCGCGCCTTGCGGCATCCATGACGGTGAGCTGGACGTCCACCTGTCGTTCGCCCGCAATCGCGGTGAGGGCGTCGCGCACGTCTCGTTCGATCCGGTCTGAGGCGGGGCAGCCGACAATAGTGAGCGCAATCACTGCCCGCACCGTCTCGTCGTCAGCGGAGACGGAATCCACCATGTCGAGCTCGGTGAGCGGCCGGCGGAGTTCTGGATCAATGACGGTCGCGAGCGCGGCGTGGATGTCGTCGTCGCGCAGACGCCCGTTGGCCACAGCACACCCCTTTTCCAGCCGATTCGGCCCGAGCCTAACCAATCGAGTGGGACAATAGCTTCGTGGCGCAATCAGGTAACCAGAAGCGGTCAGCGGCAGACCGCTGGCAAAGCTTGCCCTCTGGCGACGATATCGCGAGCTTCCAGTCCTATCAGGAGGCAAAAAACGCCATCGGCACGCTCTTGGAGGGAGGAGTGCCCGCCAAAGCCCTCTCGATTGTGGGCGATAACTTAAGCTCCGTCGAGCGGATTACCGCCCGCTACGGCTACGGCCGTGCAGCCCTGTCCTCTGCGCTCACCGGCTCCTGGATTGGGCTTTTTGTGGGGCTCATTGTGGTCACCCTCGGAATCGATATGACGCTTGCTCCGTTGGCCGCAGGAATTGTCATTGGCGCGGGTGGCGGAATGATTGTCGGGATGCTGCTGTTTAGCTCGCAGCGCCAAAACCGCCCGACGTTCCGTTCCATGCAGCAAGTCATCGCCACGACCTACCGGGTGGTGGTCGACTACGAACACCACGGCAAAGCCCGCCGACTCTTGGACACGGCGGATGGCCAGTGAACGACAACCTGGACACACCTGACCTGAGCCTGACCGGGGCACTAAACCTCGGGGGTTTAGGGCCGGTGGCGGAATGGTTAGACACGAAAGCCCCCCACGAAATCGCGGAGGAGCTCACTCGTCTAAACCCGGTCCAATCAGCGCTTGTCTGGCGGATGCTCGCCAGAGACGAAGCGCTGGAAGTGTTCGAAGAGCTCGATAGTTTCCAGCAACAACAACTCTTGAGCGGGATGCGCGACACCGCATTCCGCGACGTGGTCGAAGAAATGGACCCGGACGACCGTGCCCGGCTCCTCGGCGAAGCCCCGGCGGGATTTGTCCGCAGGGTGCTTGCAGGCCTGAGCCACAAAGAACGGTCCATGACCGCGTCGCTCTTGGGCTTCCCCGACGGGTCAGTCGGTCGTGTGATGAGCCCCGAAGTGGTGACTGTGCCCGAATCCACCGCGGTCTCCGAGGTGCTCGATGTGGTGCGCCGGAAAGGCTCCGACGCCGAAACCATTGACCTTCTCGCGGTGGTCGATAAAGCCAGGAAACTGATCGGCGTCATTGGGCTTAGCCACGTGGTGCTGGCCGATCAAGGATTGACGCTTGGCGAAATTGCCGACCGCAGTGCCCCGACCTTAAGCGTGACGGAAGACGCCGAGAAAGCTGCCCGGTTGGTCCAAGAAACAAACCGCCTGGGGTTGATGGTGGTCGATAGCGAAGAACGTGTCCTCGGTGTCCTCACCGTGGACGACGCACTGGAAGTCATTGAGGCTGCTGACACGGAAGACGTCGCGCGTCAGGCGGGTGCCTTGCCCTCTGCAGGCCACTACCTCTCCGACAGCGTGATCAGGCTGGCGAGGCTCAGAGTCTTCTGGCTTGTTGTGTTGATGTCAGCTGCCACCATCACTGTCTGGGTGATGGGGCTATTTGAAACAG
>CAJXYC010000132.1 GCA_913063365.1 uncultured Cellulomonadaceae bacterium | reverse complement strand
CGATTCTGCTGTTCAGGCCACAGGGCATTCTCGGCAAGAGAGAGCGAATAGGTTAGCGGGGCGTCATGGACTGGAATTCGATTTATGTGAACACCGCGCAAGCGCTGTTTAACCCTGTCACCATTGCGTTTGCGCTGGCAGCACTCGGTCTGGCCGTGCACTTCGGTTTTGTGGGTCTGCTGAACTTCGGTATTGCCGGGTTTATGGCCGTCGGCGGATATGGCTACGCGATCTCGGCACTGACATTCGGCTTTCCCTGGTGGGGTTCGATGCTCACGGCGATTGCGGCGGCTCTGTTGTTCGCACTCGTGCTGGGGTTACCAACCCTCCAGTTACGAGGGGATTATTTGGCCATCGTCACCATTGCGGCGGCGGAAATTGTGCGATTGCTGTTGGTATCCCAGGCGTTCAACAGCGTGACGGGGTCGGCTGACGGGTTGACCGGTTTTGCCGACGACTTCCGGTCCATTAACCCCTTCCCTGAGGGCACTTACGGGTTCGGTCCTTGGTCATATACCCAGAACCAGTTCTGGGTGCTCGTGGTCGGCATGATCTTCCTGCTGTTGAGTCTGCTGGTGATCTGGAGACTGGTCCACAGTCCATGGGGCCGGGTAATCAAAGGTATCCGCGAAGATGAGGACGCGGTTCGGGCCCTCGGAAAGAACGTGTTTGGTTACAAGCTGCAGGCTCTCATGGTCGGCGGTGTTGTTGCCGCGTTGGGAGGCGTCATCTACGTCCTCCCATCGTCTGCCAACCCCATGACCTTCATCACGTCGCTGACATTCTTTGTCTGGACTGCGTTGCTCCTCGGTGGCGCTGCGACCGTATTTGGCCCACTACTCGGCGCCCTGATTTTCTGGGTGCTTCAAGCATTCTTGGGAGCTCTGCTTCCGGCATTGTCGGATGCTGGATTCATGGGAGCTTTCTCCTCGTCCCAAGCGGGAGCGCTCCGTTTCGTGATTATCGGAATCTTGCTGATTCTCATCGTGGTCTACCGTCCGCAAGGCCTTGTTGGCGATAAGAGGGAGTTGACCTTTGTCCGGTAAAGCACCCAAGCCACAGTCGACACCCGAGAAGACGACGGGGCTCCACGTCGGCGACATTGCTCCAGGGGTAAAGAAAGTTGACCCCATTTTGACGGCGGACCATGTGTCCCGGTCGTTCGGTGGACTTACCGCTGTCGATGTCGAGCACCTGGAGATCCCGCGTGGTGCGATTACCGCTCTTATCGGGCCGAACGGTGCCGGAAAAACCACGTTCTTCAACCTCCTGACTGGCTTCGACACTCCTGACACCGGCACATGGGAATTTGAAGGAGAAAGCCTCTCCGGCATTCCTGCGTTCAAAGTGGCTCAGCGCGGTCAGGTCCGTACATTCCAGCTCACAAAGGCCCTGAGCTTGCTGACGGTGCTGGAGAACATGAAGCTTGGCGCAAAAGACCAGGTAGGCGAGAAGATCTGGCAATCAATTTTCCCGTTCCTCTGGAAGGGCAAAGAAGAAGAAATCGAGAAGAAGGCTCTCGAGCTTCTGGAGCGGTTCAAGCTGTTGAAGCTGAAGGACGACTTTGCCGCCAGCCTCTCTGGTGGGCAGCGGAAGCTCCTGGAGATGGCGCGCGCGCTGATGTCCGACCCGACTCTGGTGATGCTCGATGAGCCAATGGCCGGCGTGAACCCCGCTCTGACAGAGTCACTTCTTGAGCACATTCTTGATTTGAAGAACGAGGGCATGACCGTGCTGTTTGTTGAGCACGACATGCACATGGTGCGACACATCGCCGACTGGGTTGTGGTGATGGCCGAGGGCAAGATCATTGCTGAGGGCCCGCCGGATGTCGTGATGGTCAACCCCGACGTGGTCGATGCCTACCTCGGAAGCCACCAGGACACTGACCTCGGTGTGGTGACAGGGCGGATTAAGGAGGACAAGAAATGACCTCTGACACGACTGTCGTCAATGTCGCCGATCTGACCGCGGGGTATCTTCCGGGCGTCAACATTCTGGAGAACTGCAACCTCACGGCCAACCAAGGCGAGTTAATCGGAATTATCGGTCCGAATGGTGCTGGTAAGTCGACCCTGCTGAAAGCCATTTTTGGTCAGGTCAATGTGCGCGGCGGATCCATCAGTCTTCTGGGCGAGGACATCACCGGCATGAAGGCGAACCAGTTAGTGGCCCGGGGTGTCGGAATGGTCCCGCAGACCAACAACGTGTTTCCGAGCCTCACGATTGAAGAAAACCTGCAGATGGGTGTCTACCAGGACCCCAGCAAGTTTGACGAGGGCATCCAGATTGTGACAGAACTCTTCGCTGATCTGAAGCCCCGACTGAAGCAGCGCGCCGGTTCACTCTCTGGAGGTGAGCGCCAGATGGTGGCAATGGGCCGGGCGCTCATGATGAACCCTTCTGTGCTGCTCCTGGATGAGCCGTCAGCCGGGCTGTCCCCTGTCCGTCAGGACGAGGCCTTCATTCGGGTCTCTGAAATCAACAAAGCGGGTGTCACCACCATCATGGTGGAGCAGAACGCCAGGCGCTGTCTGCAGATTTGCGACCGGGCGTATGTGCTGGACCAGGGTAAAGACGCCTACACCGGCACTGGTCGTGAGCTTCTGAACGACCCTAGAGTGATCGAGCTCTATTTGGGCTCGCTGGGAGCCTGAGGCCTACGAGCCCCGTATTTATAGCCTTTCTTGTCCTCTGACGTGGCCGGAAGGCCTCCTCAGCATACCTGGCGTGGGAAGTACTCTTGCTGGCATGGAC
>CAJXYC010000131.1 GCA_913063365.1 uncultured Cellulomonadaceae bacterium | reverse complement strand
ACAATCCGGCGATTCCAGCCGGGAACGCTGCGAGGGCCCTCCCGAGGAAGGCCAAATTGCTGTCCGGGCCACTGGTCTTGGTCTGCCACCTCGTCAGTGTATGGGGCAGTGCGTAACATGCTCGAAACATTGGGGATATCCCGGTGTGACAGTTGGTCATTACGTTAGGAGGGCTATCCAGCGATAGTTCTTGCTAAACCGAGCACAGGAGTGTGTATGTTCCGCGATTCGTCTGAGGCTCTCGCCTTCATTAAAGACACTGACGTGAAGTTCCTTGATATCCGTTTCACTGACCTGCCGGGTGTGCAGCAGCACTTCAACATCCCCGCGCACACGGTCGACGAGGAATTCTTCACCGTAGGCCAGCTCTTCGACGGCTCCTCCATCCGAGGATTCCAGTCGATTCACGAGTCTGACCTGCAGCTGATTCCCGACGTCACCACTGCGTATGTCGACCCCTTCCGGGCCGAGCGGACGCTGGTGATGCTCTTTGACATCTACAACCCGCGTAATGGCGAAATCTATGGCCGTGACCCGCGCCAGGTGGCCAAGAAGGCGGAGAAGTACCTCGCCTCCACCGGAATTGCGGACACCGCCTTCTTCGCGCCAGAAGCCGAGTTCTTCATTTTCGACGACGTGCGCTACGAAGTGAACCAGCACACGAGCTTCTACGCCGTGGACTCTGAGGAGGGCGAGTGGAACACCGCTCGCGAAGAGCCCGGTGGAAACCTCGCCAACAAGACCCCCCACAAGGGCGGGTACTTCCCCGTGACCCCTGTCGACAAGATGGCTGACATTCGTGACGACATGGTCTTGAAGATGGAAGAGGTTGGACTCTCGGTCGAGCGCAGCCACCACGAGGTGGGTTCCGCCGGTCAGTGCGAGATCAACTACCGCTTTAACACGATGGTCCACTCGGCCGACGACATCCTGAAGTTCAAGTACATCGTCAAGAACACCGCCGACAACTGGGGTAAGACCGCTACCTTCATGCCAAAGCCGATGTTTGCGGACAACGGCTCCGGTATGCACACCCACCAGTCGCTGTGGAACGACGGCAAGCCGCTGTTCTACGACGAGTCTGGTTACGGCGGCCTGAGTGATATCGCCCGCTGGTACATCGGCGGTCTGTTGAAGCACGCGCCGGCTGTGTTGGCCTTTACCAACCCGACCATCAACTCCTACCGACGCCTAGTGAAGGGCTTCGAGGCTCCAGTGAACCTGGTCTACTCGGCCGGAAACCGCTCGGCGGCCATTCGTATCCCGATCACCGGAACGAACCCGAAGGCAAAGCGCATCGAGTTCCGCGCCCCGGATTCATCCGGTAACCCCTACCTGGCCTTCGCGGCCCAGATGATGGCGGGTCTGGATGGAATCATCAACAAGATCGAGCCGCACGAGCCGGTCGACAAGGACCTCTACGAGCTTCCCGCCGAAGAGGCCAAGGGTATTCCTCAGGTTCCGGGGTCTCTCGAGGGCGCACTTGCGGCCCTTGAGAACGACCACGAATTCCTCACGCAGGGTGGGGTCTTCACCACGGACCTCATTGAGGCCTGGATTGAGTACAAGCGGGAGAGCGAATTGTTGCCTTACGCGCAGCGTCCGCACCCCTTCGAGTACGAGCTTTACTACGGCGTTTAGCGAGAACGCGGATATGGGGGTCGACCACCGGTCGGCCCCCATATTTCGTTAGGCGAAGAAATACTTCTCGAACACCGCTCGGCTGTGACGGGTCGTTCGTAGGTAATGCTCTTCGAGGCGGGTGGCGCTTCGCGCGGGATAGCCAAGGAGTCGAGCTACTCCTTCGAGGCTCGGTCGATCGACCGGGAGGACATCCGCGTGTTTGCCAAACAGGGTGAGTGCGTTTCTGATGTCTGACGACAGCAGCCACGCCTCCCCCAGCACGTTGGCATCCGCTTCGCTAATAAGCCCCACCGACACCATTGCCTGGAGACTGCCGAGAGTGTCCGCACGGCGGAGCTCCTCGTGCGTCCCCGCGTGCTGGAGTTGGAGCAGCTGGACAAGCCACTCCACGTCGCTCAACGATCCCCGGCCAAGTTTCACGTGCCGTGCGGGATCGGCGCCTTGGGGCAGCCGCTCGGATTCCACTCGGGCCTTGATGCGACGAATTTCTGTGCTGGCCGAGGCGGGAAAAGTCTCTGGAAACCGAAAGCGATCGGCAAGAGCAATAAAGTCCTCTCGCAACGCCTGGTCTCCCACAGCATCTCGAGCCCGGAGCAGTGCTTGGGCCTCCCAGCCCAGAGCCCAGCGTTCGTAGTAAGACTCATACGCATCCAGCGAGCGGACAAGGGGTCCGTTCTTTCCCTCCGGCCGAAGGCCAGCGTCCAACTCAAACGGGAACATGGGGTCTTCAACGAGGGAGCCCATCTGGCGAACAAGCTCAGCTCCCTTACTCACCGTGTCCTCTCCTGCACCTGCGTCGCGCACGACATAGACCACGTCCGCATCTGACGAAAACCCGAGCTCTCGCCCACCAAAACGACCCATCGCAATCAACGCAAATTCGACGCCTGGATACTGAGGCCGCACCAACTGCCACGCCCCCGCCAGATACGCCTCCGTCATATCCGATAGCGCTGCTTGCACCGTCGAGGTGTCACTTTCGCCGAGGATGCTGGCCATTCCCAATCGCAATAACTCACGACGGCGCAGCTGGCGAAGCGCATTTCCTCCGCTGTCCAGGTCCTCTGAATAACGCTCGGCAATGGATTGGGCCTCTTGGTGGAGCGCCTCGGCTGAGCGTGGTTGTAAATCCTCGCCATCATC
>CAJXYC010000130.1 GCA_913063365.1 uncultured Cellulomonadaceae bacterium | reverse complement strand
ACCCCGCGGCTGCAAGATGGCGCCTTGGTCGTTAAGCAGACGCAAACCGGACACTCCACCCACCCCGGCGACCAGGGTTGCCGGACCTGTCGGTCGACCGGCAGACGAAACCTGCCCATTCACGTCCTGGATGACGACACTTCCCGCGGAGTCTTCCCGGGTGACAACAGCCACCTGATACTCATCGACCCACGCGGCATCGACCGCCTCACCGCCCAAAGCTGTCAACTCACGGAACTCACCGAGCCCAATCGGTTCGCAGTCAGGCGATCTCTGAATGGCTGTCAGCAGGGTTCTGACCCCATTATCGGTCTGGACCAGAAGCAATAACCGAGTGTTGTCTCGCGCTAACTCCATCGTCACCACTTCTGAGCCATCCGGCAGTTCCACGGGAAGGACCGTGGCGTTGAATTCAAGATCCAACACGATCGGCGAAAAGATCCGCAAGGCCTCTTCACCAGGCTCCGACGTCATCGACCAGGTGTAGCCGCAGGAGTCGATGATGGGGCGGACAAGATCGTCTCTGGTGTCCCACGGCTCTTCTGACGTGCCGCTATCGCCCACTCGGAAAAGACCACTCTCCCCAATCACTGCGGCCTGCTGAAATCCCGGGTGATAGAAGACTTTCTCGGGGCGCAACGAAATCACCGTGCTGGAGAGGGCATCGATGGTGTCGATTTGGCCTGCCTGCAGGTAACCGAAATTCACCCCTCGCACCACCATGCTCCTGGGGTCTCGACCTGTGCTGAGGCTTGGCTGGTCCTCATCCAGAGCAGGGACGCGCACAGGAGCCTGGTTCACGGTAATCACCACGTCAGAAACTCCAGAGACCTGCTGGAGGGTGGTCGACAACTGCACCAGCATCTGCTCCCTCTGGGGAGAGGCAGTGTCGAGCACTACTTCACTGAGGTCTACTTGGGCCTGACCGTCAGTTACCGGGACAGGGGACAGCGTGAGCTGTGTTCCTGGAGGGAATGCAGAGACAGTGGCCGCCTGTCCCAACCAGTACGACGGAGGCTCGAGAAGGCCTCGAATCACTTTGGTCAACACCTCCCCCCTTGAAGCAAACCACCGGAGGTCAGGCACTAACTCGCGGTAGTCCGCGGAGTAGTAGTAGAGGAGGTAGCTATCGAAGGCTTCGCGGAACGCTACCTCCGCCAGCACGACGCCGTTCGGTGCTTCACTAATCCGCCACTCGCCTGCGACCTGTTCCAGAGAAAAGACCAGGTCTTGGTCAGTGGGTTGGGCAGCCACTTCGTAGCGACCAGCCTCATCCACACTGGCGACCACCTGCACGCGGTAAACAAGCTCTGCCTCCGAGCTTTGAATGACGCTCGCCTCCCCCTGGCTAATCAACACCGACTGATTGGGATTCCAGGTGTCGTGGAATTGCTCTGTCAGGTAGCTCCTGGCCACCCGGTAGTTGTTCTGAGCAGCGGTTCCTGCCGCAACAAAGCCTTCCAAAATGTCGACGGGGCTAGCCCCTAACGAGGGGCCTGGCGGGAGGAAATCGACATCCGTGTCGCTCAACACTGAAGACGGATTCACAGATTCCACCGGGCCGGAGCGTGGAATTTGGGTGCAGCCAGTGAGGACCAAGACTGCTGTGAGCACTGCCACAACTACTCTCATGGCCCCACCTCAGCCGGTTCATCGAGACCCAACTCCACCCCATCTGAATCCACCAACGTGGTTTCTGCCGGCTGGCCGAGCGGGGAATGAGTGGCAGTGTCCCCGGCGCGACGAGGCAGGGTGAGCCGGAAACACGTTCCCTGACCTGGTGCCGACCACACGTCGATGAAGCCGCCGTGGGCTTTGGCGTCTTCCTGCGCAATCGCCAAACCCAGCCCTGTCCCACCAGTGGTGCGCTGCCGGGACGGATCTGCTCGCCAGAACCGGTCGAAGACCCGAGCGGTTTCCTGCTCGCTCATTCCCACACCCCAGTCACGAACAGCGACCGCCACCGTCGTCTCATCAGAGTCCACGACAGCGACAATGGGTTTTCCTTCGCCGTGGTCGATGGCGTTTCCAATGAAGTTCATCAGCACCCGCCGGATCCGGCCGGAGTCGGCGTCGACGACGCCGTAGCCACCGAGCACTTCGAGGAGCAAACTGGAGCCCTTTTGGTCGGCTAGGGGTGAGAGTTGATCCAGCGAATCCTCCACCAGCTCGACAAGATTCACCTCATCCCGCTCCAACGACACTGCTCCTGCGTCGTAGCGGGAGATTTCCAACAGGTCAGTCAGCATCGACTCGAAGCGCTCAATTTGGGCGACAAGAAGCTCAATAGACCGCCTGGATTCTGGGTCCCATTCCTCGCGCTGGTCGTGAAGGACATCTGCGGCCAGGCGAATGGTGGTAAGCGGTGTCCGAAGCTCGTGGGAGACATCGGAGACAAAGCGCTGCTGAAGTTGTGACAGTTTGGCCAGGCGGACAATCTGGGATTGCATGCTGTCAGCCATGCGGTTAAACGACCTCGACAGGGTGGCGATGACGTCCTCACCGCGCTCTTCGATTCGCTCCTCGAGATAGCCCTCGGCTAATCGCTCAGCAGTTCGCGCGGCGGTTCGGACAGGCCCGATTGCCACACGGACAACCAACCACGTCACGGCGGCAATCAAAATCACCAAAATGATGGAGCCGACCACGAGGGTTTGCTGCACCAGTGTCAGGGTGGCCTGCACGTCACTTAAGTCGTAGATCAAATACAACTCGTATTGCCCGGCCGTTGGCACCTGAATAATTGAGCCCGTCACGATGCCCGGGGCGCTACCGCTCGGTGTTGACAGTGCTACCGACTGAAAGTGG
>CAJXYC010000129.1 GCA_913063365.1 uncultured Cellulomonadaceae bacterium | reverse complement strand
CCCCCGCGCGCGAGGCGACATCGAGAATCGTGGGACGCGTCGAAGCCATGGTCTAGGAGATATCCGACACAGCCACACCCGCTCCCGTCCGGATGGACTCCTCGCAAGCAATTGCCACCCGGAGGCTCTCGAGTGCGGACTCCGGAGGGGTGGGGTTGTCGATCTCGCCGGCGGCAAAAGACACAAAGGCGCGTGTTTCGTTGCGGAAGGCCTCACGGAATCGGTCGACAAAGCCGGTGTAGGGGGTGGTGTTCACGCCTAAGTCCGCGCCGATGGTGCGCAGCGGGGTGCGGGGGTTGAGTCCAGCGGTAACAGAGTCTTTCGACCCAAACGCTTCCATCCGCACGTCGTGACCCAGTGCGTCGTGGCGGGCACCAGAGATCACGACCTGCACCCCGCTCTCGGTGGTGAGGGAAATCGCCGAGATATCACCGTCGTCGAATTCGGCGTAGTCCGGGAACTCGCGGACCTGCCGGGTGGCATACACGGTGGCGATATTGCTCCCGGTGATCCAACGAACGAGGTCGAAGTCGTGAACGTGGAGGTCGCGGAAAATGCCACCGCTACCGGCGAGAAACTCTTTGGTGCTCGGCTCGTGGTCTCTCGAGTCCATCGACATCGAATAGAGCGTTCCGATCGCCCCCGAGTGCACCGTGTCATAGATTCCCCGGATGTCCTCGTCGAATCGGCGCTGGAACCCAATGAACATTCGTGACCCGCTGCGCTCGGCCAGGTCAATCGCCGCAGCGGTGTCCTCGAGAGTCAGCGCGATGGGCTTTTCACACAGCACCGGGATGCCCTGGGGTAACACTCCGCCCAGGATGTGGTCGTGGGCGTCGGTTCCGACCGCGACCACGACCGCGTCGGCCACCGGCGCGGTCGCTTCCTCCCACGGCAGCGCCGTGGCGCCCCAGGTCGCAGCAAGCTTCTGTGCTCGCTCCGGGTTGCGGTTGGTCACCACCACCTCGCTCACCCGCTGGTCGGCGACGAGGTCTTCGACCCGGATGGCTCCCATTCGTCCGGCTCCGACAACAAGTACACGCATCGCGCCCCCTTTGGCTCGTGACCGCGATGTGTTGCGGCCTGGCTTCGTAGTCTGCCATAATCTCTGGAACGTTCCAATGAAGGGATTTTTGTGTCGAGCTTTCTCTCTCGGGTGGCCTCCGCCCCGATCTCCTGGGGTATCTGCGAAGTTCCCGGCTGGGGGGCCATGCTTCCCACCCAGCGCGTGCTCGGCGAAATGGCCGGATTGGGCTTCACCGCCACCGAACTGGGCGCTCCCGGGTTCCTCCCCGAGACCGCCGAGGGCGTCAAAGCGCAGCTGGGTGACTACGGAATGTCCCTACTCGGAGGCTTCACACCGGTCGTCCTGCACGACAAAGCCCAGCGCGAGACCACCATCGAGCAGGCGCGGGCGACCGCGAAAATGTTCCGCGACGCAGGCGGCACCAAATTCATCTCCTCTGCCGTCCAGGACATGGACTGGTCCCACCCGGGCACGCTCAGCCGTGATGAGGTGGCCCACATGGCCGAGATGTTCGGAATCATCGACGAGATCTGTGAGGAATTTGGGCTCGAACAGGTCCTCCACCCCCACGTCCAAACCCTGGTGGAAACCAAAGACGATATTTCGCGCGTGCTCGATAGCTGCGATGTTCACTTCTGTCTCGACACCGGCCACATGGCCTTCGGCGGTCAAGACCCGGTCGAATTCGCCAAAGACGCCATGGACCGCGTCGGCCACGTCCACCTCAAAGACATCCGCCTCGACATGGTCCAACCGGTCCTGGACCGCGAAGTAAGCCTCATGGCCGCCACCCAGGCCGGTATTTTCACCCCCCTGGGCCAGGGCGATGTCGACATCATGGGTGTCGTCCAAACTCTCGAAAACGCGGGATACCAGGGCTGGTATGTCATCGAACAGGACACGGCCATTACCGGCGGGCTTCCCGCAGAAGGTGAAGGTCCGCTCGGACAGATCACCACCTCCATGGACTACCTGGTCGACACCGTCGCCCCCACGCTCGAGTCGTCATCGTGAGCCCCCAGGTCATCAGCGTCGGGCGCATCAGCGTCGATCTGTATGCCCAGGAGCCCCACCAGGGCTTCGAAGCCCAGCAGAGTTTCACCAAGTCTGTCGGCGGAAGCCCCACCAATGTGGCTGTCGCCACCGCGCAACTGGGACATTCGGTAGCGCTGGTCACCAAAGTCGGCGCTGACGCTTTTGGTGACTACGCGATCAATCGCCTGCGTGACTGGGGTGTCGACACCTCACTGATCGCCCAGGTTCGAGACGCACAAACCCCGCTCGCGTTTGCCGCACTCACCCCACCGGAAACCCCGACGGTGATGTTCTACCGCGGCCCCTCTGCGCCCGACACCATGCTTCTACCCAGCGATGTCCCCCACGAGGTCATCGAAGAAGCCGACATCCTGTGGATTAGCCAGAGCTCTCTGGCCCAGGGCAGCACCCCGCAAGCCTGCCTGCACTGGATGGGCCTGCGCGGCGAGAACCAGCACACGGTGCTGGATTTGGACTACCGGGAGTCGCTGTGGGCGACCGAGGGCCAAGCCCGCGAAATGGCCACCATGGCCATCGCCCGCTCCAGCGTGGTGGTCGGAAACTCCGAAGAGTGCAAGGTTGCCCTCGGGGTCAGCGAGCCCCACGCTGCAGCAGACGCTCTGCTCGAAGCGGGTGTGCGACTGGCCATCATCAAACTCGGCGCCGAGGGTGCGCTCCTGGCCACCGAAAACGAGCGCGTCACCGTTGCCCCGACACCCGTGGACGTGGTCTGTGGTCTCGGTGCCGGAGACGC
>CAJXYC010000128.1 GCA_913063365.1 uncultured Cellulomonadaceae bacterium | reverse complement strand
ATCAAATCTGAGTCAGAGGCGGCGTAGGTCTTTTCTGCGCCCTGCTGGGGGGTGTAGCTGCCGGTCACTCTGGAGTGCATGCCAGAGACCCGGGCGATTTCTTTGGCCACGGTCTCGGTGGAGCCAAACGTGGTGACCACGACCCAGCGGACTGTGCCCGAGAGTCGCCCAAGCGGATCGGTGTGGTAGCGGGAGTGGTCGTGCACACCCGCCATAGCTCCCGGGTGCAGTGTCTGCATCATGAGGGCCCGCACCCCGGCAATGAGGGTGGCGGCGTTGCCGTTTACGTGCCAGACGGCACTGTCTGGACCGAAGTAGCCGGCGTCGGAGCCCTCACTCATTTGGGCGACCCAGGGGGCTTCACCGTCTGGTGTGCCAGAAAACATCTGGAGGAGGTCTTTGCGGAGCCATCCGAACAGGCGTCTATTCCAGCCTGGTTTTTCTGACGCCACGGCTCTAGCGTGACACGGCCAGGCTGGGGATGCGGAGCATACCCCCCAGGGTATAGAGTGACAGCATGAGTGAGTCCAGCGCCCCAGAAAAAGTTGTCATCGTCGGTGGAGTGGCAGGAGGGATGTCGGCTGCGACACGACTCCGCCGGTTAAGCGAAAGCACCCAGATCACCGTGTTTGAGCGGGGCGGCGAAGTGTCGTTTGCGAACTGTGGACTTCCGTATCACGTCGGTGGTGTCATCCCGCACCGCTCTTCTCTGGTTCTGCAAACACCGGGTGCTCTCAAAAACCGCTTCAACATTGACGTGCACGTCCGCACCGAAGTCACCTCGATTGACCGAGAGAACAAGACTGTCTCGGTGCGGGAGACAGAAACAGGCCACGAATACACCGCCTCCTACGACGCACTCGTACTGAGCCCCGGTTCCTCGCCGATTAAGCCGCCGCTTCCTGGCGTCGAGAAGTCGTATGTGCTGTGGAACTTGGACGATATGGATCGGATGATTGAGCGTGCCGAGACAGCACAATCGGCCGTCGTGGTCGGCGGAGGCTTTATCGGACTAGAAGTCGCTGAAAACCTCGCCCACCGCGGTATGTCGGTCACCCTCGTCGAAGCCCTACCGCAGTTGATGCCGCTTCTGGATGTGGAAATGGCGTGGCTGCTAGTCGAGCGCGCCGAAGTCAACGGCGTGCAGGTGCGCCTGGCCGAAAAAGTCGAAGAAGTCACCGACAACGGGGTCTCCTTAGCCTCGGGTGACGCAATCGACGCCGACATGGTCGTGATGGCAGTGGGGGCAAAACCAAACCTCGAGCTCGCGAAGGACGCCGGACTCGAGATTGGCCCCGCAGGCGGCATCGCGGTGGACGACAGCCACCGAAGCTCCGATCCGCACATTTGGGCGGTGGGAGATGCTGCTGAGAAAAAACGGGACTCCGGCGCCGGCATGATTCCGCTGGCGGGCCTTGCCAACCGTCACGGCCGCTATGCCGCAGACGCCATCATGGGCATCCCCACGAGAAACACTCCCGCGCACGGGACCTCTATCGTCGGGTTCTTTGGAGTGGCGGCCGCCTCGACCGGCTACAACGAACGGGTGCTGCGCGAGCAGGGTCGCGCGATGCGAATCATCCACGCTCACCCCATCGACCACGCTGGCTACTACCCAGACGCCGCACAGCTCGCGATGAAGCTGATTGTCGATCCCGACACCGACTTAATCCTTGGCGCCCAAGTGGTCGGTGACGACGGTGTCGACAAACGCATCGACGTGATCGCCACAGCCATGCAGGCAGGAATGACCGCCACAGACCTCATTGACCTCGAGCTTGCCTATGCCCCGCAGTTTGGCTCCGCCAAAGACCCGGTCAACATGCTGGGCTACATCAACGACAACCGGGTGGCCGGACAGCAGACCCTGCAGTGGCACGAAGTGGCAGAACACCAGGCAGAGGGCTGGCGAGTACTGGATGTCCGGACACCGTTTGAAAACTCGAGAGGCCAGATTCCAGGAGCCGAGCTCTATGAGCTAGACACCATCCGAGAGCGCCTCGATGAGCTCCGCGGATCCAAGGTGATTGTGCACTGCCGTGTCGGACAGCGCTCCCACACCGCCGCGAGTATTCTTCGCCAGGAGGGTATCGAGGTGAAAAACCTCGATGGTGGCTACCTCACCTGGCAGCTGGGAACCCGAGCCACCGAACACCTGACACAGGAGGCATCCAGCCGATGACGAAGAACACGGTTACTCCCGCACCCCGCACCCCCTTAAACGACGATGAGAAGAAAATCGTCAACCGCCTGCGCCGCGCCCAGGGCCAACTGGCTGCGGTCATTGCCATGGTCGAATCCGGCAAAGACTGCCGGGACGTCGTGACACAGCTCTCCGCGGTGTCGAGTGCACTCGACAAAGCAGGCTTCGCGATTATCGCGACCGCGATGCGCGAGTGCATGGCAGAAGACAGCGTCGATGACGAGGGCAAGCCAAAGGTCGAGGACTTAGAAAAGCTCTTCCTCTCCCTGTCCTAACACCGGAGTCGCGATGAGCCTGATTGCTAGGCTTCACGGGTGAGTGTGCAGGTTGCCATTGTGGGAGCCACCGGCCGGTTAGGTCGTGTGGTCTCTGATGTCGTGGAATCCACAACCGGCTTCGATATCCACGCAAAACTCGGCTCACACAGCTCGTTAGACGAGCTACAAGGCGCTGACCTGGTGATCGACGTGTCGTTGCCTGCCGTCACGGAGTCGGTAGTCGACCAGGCGCTTCACCACGGTGCGAAAGTCCTGGTGGGAACCTCCGGCTGGGATGCCGACCGGCTGCACAAGCTGGAGAAGAAATTGGCAGACGCTCCCGGTGCAGGAGTCCTTGTGGTGCCAAACTTCTCCGTCGGCTCGGTCGTCGCCACGGCCCTTGCC
>CAJXYC010000127.1 GCA_913063365.1 uncultured Cellulomonadaceae bacterium | reverse complement strand
CTCAAGATGTCCCGCGGGGCCGACCAGTCGAGTAAATCGGCGATGCCGCCAGCGCGTGTGGGGCTCATTGTCATCGTGGGGCTGATTGTCGTCAGCTGGGTGATTGCGTCGGTAGGGGTGGGACTGTGATCGAAAACTTTTGGCTAAACGCCTTCTACTCCGTCACACCGACCATCCTCATCGGACTGATTTTCTGGTTCATCATGCGCTCGATTCTTCGCGCAGACCGCGGCGAGCGCGACACTTACGCCAAGATCGAGCAAGAGGAGCGCGCCAAGCGCGGCCTCGGTGAGACTGAGGGCTCGAGTGAGCTACTTGACCAGGGGAAACAGGATGGTCTCGCGGATGCCCAGCCCCGTGAGGGCCATCAGTAACCGGTCGATTCCCATTCCCATGCCCCCGCTGGGTGGCATGCCGTGCTCGAGAGCGCGCAGGAATTCCTCATCGAGCTGCATGGCTTCATCGTCACCCTTTGCGGCCAGTTGGGCCTGCAGGATGAAGCGTTCTCGTTGGATGACGGGGTCAACAAGCTCCGAATAGCCGGTCGCTAATTCAAAGCCCCGGACATACAGGTCCCATTTTTCGACAACGCCTTCAGTCTCGCGGTGGTCGCGCACCAGTGGCGAGGTGTCGACCGGGTAATCGAGCACGAACGTGGGCCGCTCGAGGCCGGGTTTCACGAAGTGCTCCCACAGCTCTTCGACGAGTTTCCCGTGGGTGGGGTGGGCAACATCCAGTTCGAGCCTCGCTGCCATCTGGGCCAAGTCGTCGAGGTCAGTGTCCGGAGTGATCTCTTGGCCGACCGCTTCTGAGAGTGAGCCGTAGAGAGAAATGCGATCCCACTGGCCTCCCAGGTCGTATTCGGTGCCATCAGCCCACGTGACCGTGTGGCTTCCGGCCACCGCCATGGCGGCGTTTTGGATGAGCTCCTGGGTGAGGTCGGCCATGGTCGTGTAGTCGCCATAGGCCTGGTAGGCCTCCAGCATGGAGAACTCGGGACTGTGGGTGGAATCAGCACCCTCGTTGCGGAAGTTGCGGTTAATTTCAAAGACCCGCTCAATTCCGCCGACCACGGCGCGCTTGAGGAACAACTCGGGAGCGATGCGCAGGTAGAGCTCCATGTCGAAGGCGTTGGAGTGGGTGACAAAGGGCCTCGCCGCTGCTCCGCCGTGGAGGGTTTGGAGCATCGGGGTTTCGACTTCGAGGTAGTCGTGGGTGGCAAAGGTCTCGCGCAGCGAACGCATCGCCTGCGCTCTGGTGCGCACGGTCTGCCGGGCTTGGTCGCGGACGATGAGGTCCAGGTAGCGCTGGCGCACCCGGGTTTCTTCACCTAGCTCGTTATGGAGGTTGGGAAGTGGCAGCAGAGCCTTGGCGGCAATCTGCCATTTCGATACCCAAATGGAGAGCTCACCGCGCTTGGAGGTGATGACTTCACCTTCGACAAAGAGGTGATCTCCCAGGTCCACCCAGTCGCGGAAGCGCTCAAACGACTCGTCGCCCACTTCGCCGAACGACACCATCGCTTGCAGGGGGTGTCCGGCACCATCCTGAAGGGCAGCAAAGGCGAGTTTTCCGGTGACCCTCAGGTGCATGACCCGACCGGCTAGACCGACGCGGTCGCCCGTTTTCGCCTCAGCCTCCAGGTGGCCGTAAGAGTCGCGCACCTCGGGAATGGTCGTGGTGATGGGCAGTTCGACTGGGTAGGCGGGAATCCCGGCAGCCAGAATCGTGCCACGCTTACCTAAGCGGACCTCTCGCTGTTCCGAATCAAAAACTGGCTCAGACGCTGTCATCTATAAAGTCTTCCAAATTAGGCAGGTGTCCTGCCAGGTGTGTCTGCAACCACAGAACAGCTGGGCGTCTAATCCTGCGTCGAACCCGTCGCCGCGAATCATCCTTTCATATAGGCCCCACCAAATCGCCTCACTTAACCAGGTACGGCTTGTACCGTATGCGAGCAATTGAGCCCATGACTCCGATGATTGGTGCCAGCGCCATCAAGACTTCGCCAATACCACTTATGGGAGTATCTGTTGAAGACCGGCCAAAGGTTTTACCAAAACGCCAAAAGGCCAGAAAAATGCCTCTGGCGAATTGCTGAGTTCTCGAGAAAAGGTTTTTCGCGGCCGAGCGCGGCAGGAATTCTCGCTCAAAGATGAATTGCGTGTTTCTTACCTTCTGGCTCAGGTGCCACTTCAGCTCTAGCCGGTCACCGTAATAGGTTTCAGTAACTACAGAGTTTTTCGAATAGCTGATTGGTTCCCCGAATTGAGCCATTTGGCTGAAAAAGAGAACATCAGATCCCCCTAGTTCCGCCCTGGACTCATCAAATTGCAGAAATCCCTCGTCTAGAGCCCTGTTTCCGGTCACCTTCATGAGCACTGAACGGGAATAAGCGGTTGGAAGCCGCTGCCATTGCTTGGCCCGATCACCATCGACCCAATAATCGTAGCGTCCCCACACTGACGATGGCAAATATTTGGATGGTTCGCCCCCAGGGCTTAACTCCCATGAACCTGCCGCTACCGAAACTTCACACCTGTCGGCTGTTTCAGCAAGTTCCCAAAGCCAATTAGGCCTTGCAACACAATCATCATCGATGAAAGCCAGCCAATCGACCCGATTTCCACGAGCCCATTTCAGAGCTGCATTGCGCGCATAGGGAATGCCGACCTTTGGCTCTCGATGCGTAACCAAGCGCTTACTACCAAGGTCGAGGGAATCACCGATTTCGGCTGGAACTAGCTCCGGACGATTTAGGATGATTAAGATCTCCTCGAAACTCCAGCCGGGTGGCACTGTCTGGGAGATGAGAGAACTCACCGAACGGCGGACAACCGCAGGCGAACGAGAAGCGCACACAGCGACC
>CAJXYC010000126.1 GCA_913063365.1 uncultured Cellulomonadaceae bacterium | reverse complement strand
GCGTTCGGTGGTGCCTTCTGCTTCGGTCTCCAGCAGGGCTGGGACCTGGAGCGAATTCTGCGCTTTGCCAATGTTGCCGGCGCCATCGTCGCCAGTCGGCTGGAGTGTTCCACGGCGATGCCATTTGCCGATGAAGTTGAACGGGCTCTGGAGGCCGAGCATGTCTGAGGTTGATATCGGGCTGGTTCGGCGGACCCGTGCGGAAAATCCTGGTGCCATTTCCGAGGCTCTGGCCTCCCGCAGCAGGCGTCCTCTGCTGGCTGCAGATGGAAAAATGATGGTGATCGCCTGCGACCACCCGGCCCGTGGCGCACTGGGAGTGGGTGACAACCCCCAGGCGATGGCCGACCGTGAGGAGCTGCTCCGACGGCTGGTCGCTGCCCTGTCCGTGCCGGGAGTTGACGGGCTGTTGGCCACACCCGACCTGGTTGATGACCTCGTCTTGCTGGGCGCATTGGAAGACAAAATCGTCGTCGGATCGCTCAACCGAGGCGGCCTGCGCGGTGCGAGCTTTGAAATGGACGACCGGTTTGGCGCCTACACCGTCGATGGACTCGTGCGACAAGGTCTCGACGCAGCCAAAACGCTCACCCGCATTCACTACGACGACCCGGGCACGGCGCCGACCCTCGAGTCCACCGCCCAGGCGGTCAGTCAGGCGGCAGAGGCCAAGCTGCCGATTATGGTCGAACCGTTCATCAGCACGGGAGCGCCCGGGAAAATCAGCAATGACCTCTCGGCAGAGGCGGTGATTCGCTCGATGGCAATCGCCTCCGGGCTGGGAGCCTCCAGCACCTACACCTGGCTGAAGGTTCCCTATGTACCCGAAATGGAACGGGTCATGACGGCGACAACCCTGCCGACGGTCATCCTCGGAGGCGATCCCGGTAATGATTCCGAGGGTTTGTTTGCTGATTGGGCCCACGCCATGACCCTCGAGGGAGTGCGGGGGCTCATGGTCGGTCGGAGTTTGTTGTACCCCTCCTCGGGGACGACGGAAGATGCCGTCGCCCGAGCGGTCGAAGTAGTCCACGGTTAGTCCGGGAGAAGGAAAGAGAAACACGCATGACCACCACAGTTGTCAACCACGTTGTCGCCGGCAGTGACTATGTCGGCGAGTCCGAGAGAACTGCGCCGGTGTTTGACCCCGCGTTGGGAGTCGCAACCAAGGAGGTCCGCCTGGCGAGCACCGCGGATATGGACGCCGCGGTGAAGGCAGCCGAAGCCGCACTTCCCGGCTGGGCGGGGATGTCGATGACCAAGCGCAACCAGGTTCTCTTCCGGTTCCGCGAGTTGCTCGAGGCCAAAAAGGGCGAGCTCGCCGAAATCATCACCTCGGAGCACGGAAAAGTTCTCTCCGATGCCCTCGGGGAAATTACTCGCGGTCAAGAGGTCGTGGAGTTTGCCTGCGGTCTGCCCCACCTGCTCAAGGGAGAGTTTTCGCTCAACGCCTCCACCGGCGTGGATGTCTACTCACTCAAACAGCCCCTCGGCGTGGTGGGCATTATCAGCCCGTTCAACTTCCCGGCGATGGTGCCCATGTGGTTTTTCCCGGTGGCCATCGCGGCTGGGAATACAGTGATTCTGAAGCCCAGCGAAAAAGACCCCTCAGCGGCCAACTGGATGGCGGCACTGTGGAAAGAGGCCGGACTTCCCGATGGCGTGTTCAACGTCGTCCACGGGGATAAGGAAGCGGTTGACGCGCTGCTCGAACACCCCACCGTTCAGTCCATTTCGTTCGTCGGCTCGACGCCGATTGCCCGATACGTCTATGAAACTGGCGCCCGTGCTGGCAAGCGTGTCCAGGCGCTGGGTGGCGCCAAAAACCACATGCTCGTGCTTCCCGATGCCGATCTGGACCTCGTTGCTGACTCAGCCGTGAACGCCGGATTCGGTTCGGCAGGGGAGCGGTGTATGGCGATTTCGGTCGTCGTCGCCGTTGACCCCGTCGGTGATGAGCTTGTTCAGGCGATTTCGTCGAAGATGTCCGAAATTCGTGTTGGAGATGGACGCCGCTCGTGCGATATGGGCCCCTTGGTGACCGAAGCCCACCGCGACAAAGTTGCCTCCTATATCGACATCGCCGAGCAGGACGGCGCTTCCGTTGTCGTCGATGGTCGTGGGGTGTCACCCGATGGTGAAGCTGGCGGATTCTGGTTGGGTCCCACCCTGGTCGACAAGGTCCCCACTTCCTCCAAGGTGTACACCGAGGAAATCTTCGGCCCAGTTCTCTCTGTTGTTCGCGTCCCGAGCTATGACGAGGGCGTGGAGCTGATCAACTCGGGAGCGTTTGGCAACGGAACCGCCATCTTCACCAACGATGGGGGAGCGGCGCGCAAGTTTGTGACCGATATCGAAGTGGGAATGGTCGGCGTCAACGTCCCCATTCCCGTGCCGATGGCCTATTTCTCCTTCGGCGGGTGGAAGCACTCGCTGTTCGGCGACTCCCGGGCCCACGGGGAAGAGGGATTCCGCTTCTTCACCCGCCAAAAAGTCGTCACCTCGCGCTGGCTCGACCCGAGCCACGGTGGTCTGAACCTCGGGTTCCCGCAGAACTAAAACCATGGTTCGGGTTGCCATTACGGGAGCCACCGGCTTTCTTGGCTCGAATGTCGCCGAGGTGCTCCACGGCGCCGGGGTCGACACCGTTGCTCTGACTCGCCGGCTCCCCGAGGTGGCGATGCCGTGGGAACACATCGTGGTCGATACGTCCTGCGAAGACCACATGGCCAATGCCCTGGAGGGATGCGACGCTGTTGTGCACACGGCCATTGCTAATGATTTTCAGCACCTGGACGCCGAAGCGGCCTACCGTGCTTACCCTGGGCTCACCCAGTCAGTGGCTCGGGCTGCTGTCCGCGTGGGAGCAAAGCCGGTGTACATCTCGACCGACTGGGTGATGGACGG
>CAJXYC010000125.1 GCA_913063365.1 uncultured Cellulomonadaceae bacterium | reverse complement strand
GGTTCGAAAGACTTCGACGAGCAGCTGATTTTGGGTTATGTCCTGGTGGAAGCCTTTGAGGCTGCTGGTGCAGATGTCACCGACCAGGTCAACCTCGGCGGAACGAACGTCGCCCGTGAGGCTCTCGTCTCCGGCGAAATCGACACCTACATGGAGTACAACGGCACCGGCTGGACCGTGCACCTTGGAAACTCAGACCCCAGCTTCGACCCCGAGGAACTGACCTCAGGTGTTCGTGAGCAGGATCTTGCTGAGAACGGAATTGTGTGGGTGGGACGCTCGCCGTTCAACAACACCTATGGTTTCGCCTCAAGCCCTGAGGTCACCGAGGAAAACGGTGGAGCCTTCTCGCTGCAGACGATGATGGAGTACGTCGACGCGAACCCTGACGCCGTGGTCTGCATGGAGTCCGAGTTCCCGAGCCGTCCCGACGGTCTGATCCTGACGGAAACCGCCACCGGAATCGAGCTTGCTGACGAGCAGCAGCTGATTCTTGACACCGGAATCATCTACACCGAAACCGCAAACAACAACTGCACCTTCGGTGAGGTGTTCACCACAGACGGTCGTATCCCCGCGCTGGGACTGACCCTCGTGGAAGACCCGGGCGTCAACATCCTCTACAACGTCTCCGTGAACATTCGCGAGGAGACCTACAACGAGGCTCCAGAAGCATTCGATGGCATCACTGAGGCCATCCTCGCGCCGCTGGACAACGAGCGCATGGCCGAGCTGAACGCTCGCGTCTCTGCCGAGGGTGAAGACCCGCAGGCAGTCGCTCGCGACTTCCTCGTTGAGGAAGGACTGCTCTCCGAGTAGATCGGTTATTCACCCGGGAGGGCCAGGTCCTCCCGGGTGAATCCCGTTAACAGGACACTATGGACTTTCTCGCAAGCCTCTGGGGCTACTTCATTGGTCGCACAGACCAAGTCCAGGAGGCCATCATTGAGCACCTCGTCTATGTCGTGGTGGTCGTTGGAATCGCGAGTCTGTTCTCCATCGCGCTGGGAGTGGTCACCCGGCACAACACATTCGCGCGCGAGCTGTCACTGGCAATCGCCTCGGTCTTCCTGACCATTCCCTCGCTTGCGCTGTTCACGATTTTTATTCCATTAGTCGGCCTCGGGTTTTGGCCGTCCTTTATCGCCCTGTTCCTCTACGCCATCCTTCCCGTGCTGCGAAATACGGTGACTGGTCTGGATGGTGTGGACCCCAGCGTCCTAGAGGCTGCTAAAGGAATGGGGCTCACCAGTTGGGAAGTGCTCCTCCGGGTGCAGCTCCCACTGGCCTGGCCGGTGATTTTGGCAGGTATCCGAATCGCCACCATGCTGACAGTCGGCATTGCGGCTATCGCCACGTTGGTCGCCGGTGGAGGACTTGGCGACTTTATTAAGAGCGGTTTGGCGAGACTTCCGCTTCCCAATTCGCTGGAAGCAATCTGGCTTGGCACCATCCTGTGTTTGCTCCTTGCCTTCGTCATTGACCTGGGCCTTAAAGCTGTGAAGAACATCACCATCTCGAGGGGAATCCGATGAGTAACGACGTCCTAATCCGCCTAGAAAACATCACCAAGCAATACGGCGGCACCGAAGAACCAGCGGTGAACAACCTCACCATGGATGTGCTCCGCGGCGAAGTACTGGTGCTCGTGGGTCCCTCTGGGTGTGGAAAATCGACCACCCTGCGGCTTATTAACCGCTTAATCGAGCCCAGCTCGGGAAAGATTTACCTCGACGGCGAAGATGTCACCGACATCAACCCCAGTGACCTCCGCCGGCGGATTGGATATGTCATCCAGCAGGTGGGTCTTTTCCCGCATAGGACTATCGCCGAGAACATCGCCACTGTTCCCAAGCTCCTGGGTTGGGACAAAAAGCGCATTGACGAGCGCGTCGACGAGCTGCTCGAGCTGGTCTCAATGGATCCCACGACCTACCGCGAGCGCTACCCGAAGGAGCTCTCCGGTGGTCAAGCCCAGCGCGTGGGCGTGGCGAGGGCCTTGGCTGCTGACCCCGATGTGTTGTTGATGGATGAGCCGTTTGGTGCCATCGACCCCATTACGAGGGATCGACTGCAAAACGAATTCCTGAGGCTCCAGCAGGACCTACAAAAGACCATCGTCTTCGTCACCCACGACATCGACGAGGCCATCAAGATGGGGAACAAAATCGCCATCTTGCGCGAAGGCTCCGAAATCGCTCAACTCGATACCCCGGAGGCGATCCTCGCCGAACCGGCTGACGACTTTGTCGAAAACTTCCTGGGCTCTGGCGCGATTTTGAAAAGCCTCACGCTGGCCAAAATCAAGGACATGGACCTGCACCAAGTTCCTGTGCTCAAGGCACCAGTCATGCGGGATAAAGCACTCGAAACCTTGCAGGAATCAGAGGACAGCACCGCAATCTTGTTGGATGCGGATGACAAGCCGCTCCGCTGGATTGACCAGGGCGCACTCAATCGAACGAGTCAGCCCATTGAAAAGAGTGGTCGTCCG
The DNA here is from genome assembly GCA_913063365.1 of uncultured Cellulomonadaceae bacterium. Classification (GTDB taxonomy): domain Bacteria; phylum Actinomycetota; class Actinomycetes; order Actinomycetales; family Microbacteriaceae; genus Pontimonas. The sequence goes on along the minus strand of CAJXYC010000125.1, from coordinate 425 downwards.
ATCACGGTGGATCTCCAGCCGGAAGACACCCTGCAGGATGCGCTGACTGTAATGCTGCAGTCATCTACTGGTCTGGCAGCCGTGACCGATCGCAAGGGCACCTATTTGGGCTGCGCCACAATCGAAAGTCTTGCCAATTTGATCGTGAGCGGTCAGGGGAACGGTAGCTAGATGACCGCGATCGCCCCCACTCAGCGCCAGAAGACGCCGCTTTCGGAGCGGCTCGATCTGATCGTGACGCCCGTGTTCGCCGCATTGCTGGCGTTACTCGGCGTGGTGGTGTGGCTGTACTCCGACGTCGACGAGGTCACCAGAGAGATTCTCGCCCCAGAAAAAATCGTCCGCCAGATTAACCAAACCATCACGCTCGGATTCCTATCATCCCTGTTGGTGGTGGTGATTGCGGTGCCCATCGGCATCATCGT
>CAJXYC010000124.1 GCA_913063365.1 uncultured Cellulomonadaceae bacterium | reverse complement strand
TGGATTGTCGTGGGTGGCGGACTCTTCCTCGTTGGTGCACTGGCGGTGGGCAGTCAAATTGCCTACGTCCAAGGCCGGATAGCCGGGTGGCTGAACTCGTTTTCGCCCGAGGTATACGAAGCGACTGGCGGGAGCTACCAGCTAGTGCAAGGGCTCTTCGGGTTTGCCGAAGGAGGCTTCATCGGTCAAGGCTGGGGTCAGGGTCAACCAGACCTTGTCCCTCTTGCACACAGCGACTACATCGTGGCGGCTCTGGGCGAAGAACTTGGCCTGATTGGCATCTTCGCCATCCTCGCGCTTTATTTGCTGCTCATTAGCAGGGGGTTCCGCGTGGGCTACCTCGGCACCGAAGACTTCGGTCGACTCCTGGCCACGGGGTTGGCGTTTGTGATGGCTCTGCAAGTGTTCGTGGTCATTGGTGGGCTGACTCGTCTTATTCCGGTCACCGGTCTCACCACTCCTTTTCTCGCGGCCGGAGGATCGTCCCTTGTCGCCAACTGGGTGATCGTGGCGCTCATCCTTCGATTGAGTGATGACGCAACGAAACGAGAAAACAGAATGCGGGCGACAAAGTCATGACCCGTTCGCTCAGGATTGCCGGCGCCGCGGTGCTCGTCCTCTTTATTGGCCTCTTCGTCTCGACCTCGGTCGTGCAGGTACTGGCGGCCCCCTCCCTCACCTCCGATGACCGGAATGTGCGAAACCTCTACGAAAGCTTCTCAGCAGAGAGAGGCAAAATCTTTGCCACTTCGGAGCTGGTCGCGACAACCGAACCAGTGGACTCGGAGTTTCGTTTCCTGCGCACCTACCCACATCCAGAGCTCTACGCCCCGGTCGTGGGTTACTACACACTGACCCAAGGAAACGCAGGGGTCGAAAGTGCCCTCAATGCCTTGCTCACCGGCCAATCCAGTCAACAGTTTCTTGACCAGCTAAACGCCCTCGTGACGGGTTCCACCCCTACTGGTGCAACTGTGGTGCTGACTCTCGACCATGAGCTACAACAAACGGCCGCGGAAGCACTCGGCGACCGAGCTGGATCGGTCATCGCTATTGAGCCCTCCACCGGCCGCATCCTGGCCATGGTCTCTAGCCCGTCCTATGACCCCAACGGCCTTGCCGCCCACAACACCACTGAGGTCATCGAGTACTACCGGAGCCTCGAAGCTGACCCCGAGAAGCCTCTGTCGAATCGCGCCATCGGGGGTGATCAGTACTTCCCCGGAAGTGTGTTCAAAGTTCTCGTCACCGCAGCGGCTCTTGACTCCGGTCGATACCAAGCCGACAGTGAGTTTCCAAACCTCCAAAACCTGCCGCTTCCGCTGTCCACGAGCGTGGTGACCAACGCCGGGGGAGCGCTATGTGGACCGGGGGAGACGGTCACCATCGAAGAAGCGCTCATTCGATCCTGCAACATTCCGTTTGCAGAGCTGGGTCTGGAGCTTGGAGAGGGAACGATTGGTTCTATGGCGGATGACTTCGGGTTTGAGGCGACCTTGGAGATTCCGATGACGGTCACACCGTCGCGGTATCCGCGCGGTATGGACCAAGCACAACTGATGCTCTCGTCGTTTGGTCAATTCGACGTCCGCGTCACCCCCCTTCAGGTTGCGATGATGTCAGCGGCGATTGCCAACGAGGGAGAACTGATGACGCCACACGTGGTCGATGAGGCTCTCTCTGACGACCTTCGCGTGCTGCAAGAAACAGAACCCTCGGTGTATTCCACTCCCCTGCGTCCCGACACCGCTCGAGAAATGCGCCGAATGATGGAGCTGGGGGTCCGCCAGGGCGTGGCGAACCAGGCCGCAATTCCTGGGGTGAGTGTGGCGGGAAAAACTGGCACGGCAGAAACAGGCATTGGTAATGGCCGCTCGTTCTGGTTCACCGGTTTTGCTCCGACAGAGGAAGCCGACATCGCTATCGCGGTGGTCGTGGAGGGTGAATCCTCAGACGGCACCGGCAACAGCGTTGCCGGTCCGATTGCGAGAGCCGTGATGGAAAAGGCGGTGAACCGATGAGACCAAGTACCGGACAGGTATACGGCGAGCGCTACGAACTGGTCTCTCGCATTGCCATCGGTGGCATGGGTGAGGTGTGGAAAGCCACCGACACCGTGATTGGTCGCACCGTCGCCATCAAGATTTTGAAAGAGGAGTACTTCGGCGACCCCGGCTTCCGCGAGCGCTTCCGCGCCGAAGCCCGTCACGCGGCGTTGGTGAATCACGAAGGTATTGCCAATGTCTTCGACTACGGGGAAGAGGAAGGTAACGCCTACCTCGTCATGGAAATGGTGCCGGGTGAGGCGCTCAGCACGATCTTGGAGCGAGAAAAAGTGCTCCCCGCGGAGCGGGTTCTCTCGATTGTGCGCCAAACAGCTGCGGCACTCCACCAAGCACACCAGGCAGGTCTTGTTCACCGGGATGTGAAGCCGGGCAACCTGCTGATCACACCGGATGGTGTGGTGAAAATTACCGACTTCGGCATTGCGCGTGTGGCCGACCAGGTACCTCTGACCGCCACCGGTCAGGTCATGGGCACAGTGCAGTATCTAGCTCCTGAACAGGCCAGCGGAAAACCTGCCTCCCCGGCGACAGATATTTACTCACTGGGAATCGTGGCCTATGAGGCGCTCTGTGGCAGGCGACCATTCCGTGGCGAGTCTCAAGTCTCGATTGCCATGGCACACATCAAGGAAGCTCCACCCGAGCTCCCGGGCACCATCCCCGAACCAGTGCGGAAACTCGTGATGTCCTGCATTGCGAAGAAGCCAGGCCAGCGTCCGATTGACGCGGATGCTCTGTCTCAAGCAGCGGAGGCTTTGGAAAAGGGTCAGGTCGACAAAGGCTTGTCGTTTATTCCAGAGCCAGGCTCCGAGGTCGAGCCGCCGGAAGAGCAGCGCACTGACACACGTCCCATTCCCGTCCAAGGGGGTATTCCGCAGCGAGTGTGGACCATTGCCATCGCGGGTGGCGTGGCAGC
>CAJXYC010000123.1 GCA_913063365.1 uncultured Cellulomonadaceae bacterium | reverse complement strand
AACCAGTCCAGGCCTTTCTCGGCGCTGTAGCGGGCGATTTCGGAATACTCGTCGTCTTCAAACTCGATGCGTTTCTTGTACTCGAGATAGGTCATCGTGCCCCAGGGTGTCTCCCGCTCCACGTTTTTCTGGTTCTCAGGGGTGGAGATATCCGGAGTGCGCTTTTGGAATTTGACCGCTTGGCAGCCGGCGTCGGCTGCCACATCAATCAACTTCTTGGCAATGTCCAAATCACCGTTGTGGTTGATGCCAATTTCAGCGATGACGTAACAGGGGTTGCCTGGCCCAATCGTGTGGCTTGCAACGGTGACCGCGGTCATGAATTACTGCTTCCTTGTTCGAGGATCAGGTCGGCTAATTCTCGCACTGCTCCCTCACCGCCTCGACTCCGAAGAATGAGACGACCGAGGACTCTGGCAGCGGGGTGAGCGTCCGCAACAACCACTGGCCAACCAACCTGTTCAAGAGCCGGAATATCGTTCACATCGTTCCCCAGGTAGGCGACTCGCGCGGGGTCTAGGGCGTTCGCAGTCAACCAGCTGCGCAGCGCCACGCCCTTATCGTTTTCTCCCTGTATGACCTCAATCTGCAGTTTCGTTGCGCGCTGGGCCACCACCGGATTCGTTTCCATGGACAGAATGAGCAGGCGTATCCCAGACGCTCTCAGCAAGCGGACACCATAACCATCGGAGCGACTTACGCGCACAGTTTCTCGCCCTTCTTGGTCAAGCCACACGCTGTCGTCGGTATGTACTCCGTCAAAATCGAAAACAACCGCTTCGATGGGCCCGAATTCTGAACGAACAGAATCTTGGGAAGCTAACTGACGCGCGATATTCAAGTCCTCCGCGGTATCAATCTGCAGGGCGTTTCGCTTTGATGTCACGACCGAACCGACGCGACCATGGAAACGTGATCCGTAGATCCGGAGATTCTCGGCCTTAAAAACGTAGAAGGCGCCCGTTTCGATAATTGCTGTTCCAAGATCCTGGCGTCGGGTTCTCTGCTCGAGTGAGTGCCCCTCTGGCGAGTAAATTCCTCTCTCCGTTTCAAGCCACCGGAAGCTGTGATCCTCACTGCCCGAGAAAACCGAGTCGAACTCCCCGGATTTGATCATTCGACAGGCTCGATCAATCTCCAGCGGCTCGATAAATGGGGTGGTGCACTGGATGAACGCAACGACATCTGCGTCGCCTATTTCATCCAGGGCGTGGAGAATCGCCGATTCGCTGCTTGCTTCATCACCGGACAGCGTGGCCGGGCGATTAATCACCTTCGCCCCGTTTGCTTCTGCGACAGAGGCAATGCGGCTGGAGTCAGTGGAGACATAGACCTGGTCGATTTGTACCGCGGCCACAGCACTTCTCACTGCTCGAGCGACGAGCGGCACGCCGTGGACGGGCTGGAGGTTCTTATCGAGGATGCCTTTCGAGCCTCCCCGCGCGGGAATAATCGCCACCGTGCTCACGCGCAAAGCCTAGCCGGAAGAGCCATTTCCCGACCGCGAGTAGCTCCGGGTCTGAACCCCTCTGGTGGTTAAGGTGGAGACTCATGAGCCTGATTGGGGCGGCTCCCTGGCTTTCAGCCACGTTGGGACCGGTCATCGACACCCGGGTGCCCCTGGGAGCACTGGTTCACGAACAGTGGCGTGGGGGAGTCTTCTCCCGCTACGACATCTTGCTTCGCTCGCTTGTCGCCAGGCAGTTGCTGTCAGATTCTCCACCGAAGAGAAAAACCGCCGAAATGGGCTGGTACCAGACCATGCAGCAGAAGCGGGCGGGAAAAGACACCCTCCCCGCATTCAAGCAACTGGCCGGTCGTGTCCATGGAATCGGCTTGGACCCTGCCTACCCCATTGGTATTTCCCCTCGCGGATCACTGCTGGATGGTGCCCACCGCACCGCCCTGGCCATTGCTTTCGGCGAAGAGACTGTGGCAGTGGATATTCGATTGGGGAAACGTCTGCGTTCGTTTGAGAGGCGCTGGTTTGCCGAGCGAGGCTTTCCCGATAGAGCCCTCGCCGCGATGGATGATGAGCTCGACCGCGCGATGGCCGAGTCCGGGGTGGAGTGTGTGTTGGTCACCCCAGCAGGTAAAGGCACAGCCAAGTCCTGGCTGGCGCCGCTCTTACCCGCAGGGGTGAAGGTCCGTCGTGAGTGGACGGTGTCACTTTCTGAGGCCGACACTGTTGCGTTGGAGGGCATTCTTCGCTGGGTTCCCTGGCACCGGAAATCTGACCAGGCAAAGCAGCCTGCCCGGCAACTTCGAAAGGGTGCTCTGGAAGTTATCCGGTTGCGGCTGACACACCGCGATTTTGAGCGGATCCGAAAAACGTCGACGGCACGAGACAACGTGGCTATCGAGTTTGAGAACTCGATTCGCCAGGAGACCGGCCGGTCTGTGGTGATTGGTCAGACCTACCAACAAAACCGGGACGCGCTGAACTTCCTGCGCGCTCATGGTTGGAATCATCTGGCGGGAGAGCCGTGGCTGTAGCGAAACTCGGTCGTACCCTCGCCCACTACCAATGGGGTGGCCCGGGCGCAATTTCGAAACTATTTGGGTGGGGAGAACCAGAAGAACCTGAAGCTGAATGGTGGCTCGGGGTGCATCCCCTGAGACCCAGCACCATCGCTGCGGATGGGAAACCACTCGCCGGGTGGCTCCAACGACACGGAGGGGTCGGTGAGCTTCCCTATCTGTTCAAAGTTCTTGCCCCCGCCATGCCGCTGTCATTACAGGTGCACCCCAGCGCAGAAGAGGCAACCAAGGGTTTTGACCGCGAGGTGCGCGGACGGATGGATCTTGATGATCCGCTCCGGCTTTATAAGGACCCGTCGGCCAAACCTGAACTGGTTGTCGCTCTCGAAGGAGGCTTCTCAGCCCTCGCAGGCGTCCGACCTGTCGATGAAGTCGTGGCCGTGCTCACGGAGCTCGACTCCGATGACACGGGCCCCATCGGAGCTCTTCGACAACGGCTGGCCTCTGGTGG
>CAJXYC010000122.1 GCA_913063365.1 uncultured Cellulomonadaceae bacterium | reverse complement strand
CAAAGAAGGCAATGCAGAAGCCAAAGCCAAAGTTTCTGAGCTAGAAGACTTTATTTTGAACTTACAGCAAGTGTTGAACCCTAAACTTGGAATGGGATGAGATTGACCAATGAACAGCACGAAACGCTAAGCCATTACCTCTGTACTGTTGGTATAAAGGAACAAGAACCTTTTGAAGAGTTTTATGACCATATCGCTACCGGTTTTGAAGAAAGCCATGAGCAAGACCTCAAACGCTACATCCGAAATATTGCACAACCCGCTTTTGGCGGAACTGAGGGAATGCTCCGAATCGTCAAAGAGCAGAATAAGATTCGGAAAAGCTTGATATGGAATAGAGCCAAAGAGATTTTCCTTGGACTGTTTGGATGGCCCACCATTCTTGTTGTTTTAGCCTCCTTTGCCACAGTATACGCAGGAATCACGTTACTGGGTCAGCGATTCATCTTACTCTTTACTTTATCCATAGGTCTTCTTTTTCCTATTCTGGTGGTGTTTTATGGGATTATTAAATTCTACCTTTCTTGTAAGAAAGCTCATCTCCCCTACACTTCTAGCAACCTAAATCATTGGTTCTTGTCAATGTTCCACCTCCCATTTGTCTTGCTTAATGTAGGAGGAAATTTAATCATTCCTCTAATTGTCGGGCGAGATGCATTTAAAGAGTTTTTGAATGCATATCCCCTCATTACAATAGTTTTCTCCACCTTCATTATGCTTATTGGAATTACCTATCTCAAGCTTATTCGAGAAAGATTTATTTTTAAAATCACCACAATATGACACTCAACAAAGACCAAATCGAACAGATCAAAAATTTCATCCATTCTCGTGGCTTCACGCATATTGAAGTGGAAATGGAGATTCTGGATCATGTGGCTACGGCAGTGAAGGACTTTGAAGCCTCGTACGCACGATTGCGTCACGCTCTTCTCACCAACGGCACGTCCCCGCAATAGTTCTGCTCCGCTTGGCAACACTGACACGGCCGGTAGGTCGTATTACGAGTAGACGGTGATGACCATTCGCGCTGACTTCTTGCCGGCCTTCAACTTCAGCACACACTTGCCCGTGCTGACGATCGCAACTCCCGATCCGTCCTTCTTGCAGGCCTTGCCCCTCTTCACCTTCACCCGAGCCTTAGAAGGCAGGCCTGCGAGTTCGGCGAAGGACGACGACGAGTAGGTAACACCGATCGCGAAGTTGGCCGGTTGGCCATCCTGTGCAGATCCCGGAACATCCACCCAGGAGGTACCCCCGGTAACCGACAGGTCGACGCCATTCGCCGCAAGCCAATCGAGGTAGCTGGTGGTTCGCACGTAGAGGCCTGGGTAGCCGGGCTGCGCACACCCGAAGCCGGTGCTGGCAACCCCGGCGAGCAGCGGTTCGCCATTCACATATGCCGTGAGCGGCCCACCGCTATCCCCCTCGCACGCATCGATGCCGCCGGCTGGGGCTCCGGCGCACACCTGCTCGGCGGGCAGATACAGCGCGCCGTAGGAGCCGCAGGTCTCGTCCGAAGGGCTAGCAAGCACCTCGACCGTCGCCGCTTGCAGCGGATCGGAAGCCGCGAGTACCGCGGGGTCGATCTCTCCCCAACCAGAAACGGTGGCTGTAGAGCCCATCGCAGGCCAGGTCGCAGGGTCCTGCCCACTTGGCAGGCCGATAGTGGTTGCCCCGAGACGAGCGGGCACCGGGGTTGTCAGGGTCACCAGCGCGATGTCGTTGGCGTAAGTGTCGACCGAGAAGTCGGGATGGTTCGTGATCGACTCGATATCGAGTTCAGACGCGTTCGAGCGCTCGGACATGTCGGTGATTCCAGCCCAGGCACGAACATCGCCCAGGGGCCGGTCCACGAAACAGTGGGCAGCCGACACGATCTGATTCGGCGAGACCAAGGAGCCGCCACACACGATCGCGTCATCGATGATGAACAAGACCTGCCAGGGGACGTCGCTGATCGACACATCCGAACCACCAACCACCTGCGGTTGCGCCGAGGGCGCCGCAGCCTGAGCGGCGGTGATTCCGGAGATCACGATCGCCAGTACACCGATCGAGCCCACCAGACGTCGGACGACGCGTCCTCGCACAACAACTCCCCAAGGTGAGAAAGCCGAACACCGCATTTTGCAGTGGTAGGTGAACTGTATTATAAAAATTCAATCGTAAAATCTCATACCCCGATCCGTCGTCGGTCAATCACTGCTCAACTACTAACCAGTTCATCTCCACCGGAGGACTTGTGACCTTCTTAAGTCGCCGCTCCACCGCCGCGACAACTGCGTTCGTGGTGGTTGTCGCCAGCCTGGCGCTCAGTTCACACACCGTCGCGAGCGCCAACGGAAGTAACGGCAACGGAGGCAACGGCAACGGAGGGAACGGCCAGCAAGACAAGGTCACCGTCTGCCACGCAACATCATCAAACAGCAATCCATACCAATCGTTCAGTGTGGACAAGTCGAGCATCGTCGACGAGGACGGGAACACGAGCGGTCACGGTGACCACGTCGGAGGCCTATTCCCCGAAGACGGATGGGGCGACATCATTCCGCCGTTCACGTACGGCACGAACGACGATAAGAACTTCCCGGGGTTGAACTGGCCGGCCGGCCAAGCCACTTACGACAACGGCTGCTCGCCGGTGTCCTCGTTGACCCCCACATTCGGCACCCCGGCTGCCACCGCAGACGGCTTCACTGTCGACATCACGAACTACGACGCGGAATACACGTGGTCTCCATCTGTCGACGCAGGGTCCGTCGCCAGCGGATCTCCTAGCGGATCCACCCTCACCCTCACCGTCACAGGCCTGTCAGCCGGCGCCTCCGCAACCGTCACCGTCACGACCGCCCGAACCGGATACTCCAACGGCTCGGCAACCGTCACCGGAACAGCCCAGACAGGCGGTGGTGGAGGTCTTGGCGCTGCTCTGACACCAACATTCGGGGCGCCTAGCGCTACGGCGGATGGTTTCACTGTCGACATCACGAACTACGACGCGGAATACACGTGGTCTCCATCTGTCGACGCAGGGTCCGTCGCCAGCGG
>CAJXYC010000121.1 GCA_913063365.1 uncultured Cellulomonadaceae bacterium | reverse complement strand
CCTTGCCAGCCCCATTGCACCAACAAAGCGGAGGCGTTGGCGACAGTCGCCACGGTGACCCACCCGAAGTAGATGGCGAAGGGCAGTCGAACCGCCAGGGTGTTGGGCCAGTCAACGCGCTCGGCTGTCGTGTACTTGTTGATGACAATCAACGTGACTAACAGTCCGACGATGATGAGCAGCGACAGCCACAGCAGTTCGTAGTGCCAGGCGACGATCCACGCGGAGTTCAGCAGGCTGCTGGCGATAAACCACGGAGTGATGGCTTCGATGACGCGGTTGGTTTTGGTGAGTTGGGCGACGGTGTAGATGCCGAGCAGGAGGTAGATGACACCCCAGATCGAGAAGGTGAAACCGATCGGAGCAAACAGAGTGTCGTATTTATCGGAAATGTCGCCCGTGGGGATGCCGTTGAGAGGAAGAGCCGTTGCCAGCACGTTCATCACAATCATCAACACGAAGGCGAAAGCAGCGATGATCCGAGGAGCTTTCGAAGGGGTCATAACCCCGAGTTAACCATGTTGGACATGGCAGATAAGCGAAGTGAACCCTGAAATTCTCAGCACCGGGAGTCGAGAGGCGCGTTCATCGTCGCGTTTCACCATTGAACGATGGTGAAGAATTTCTTAACCCCAGAGTTTCCGCAGGCACCGGGTGTGTCATCAAGGTCCGTGGGGAACACCCCGGCCGTTGTTCAGGCGGGCGAATCGCCGGATTGAACAGCAGTGGTGGTAGCACTCGTCTTTCCCGCTTCTGTTTCTAGCTGGCGCAGACGTTCGCGTCTGCGCTCGAGGCGTTTTTCATGCCCCAGTGATTCCCGGCTGACCTGGAGCTGTTCGATCAACACCGGACCGACCGTGTAGGTCGAATCTGTTCGGTCGAAAATGCTGGCCAGGTTGACCGGCAGGCGCTGGAATTCGAACCGCGGTGAATCTGCTTGTTCTTCGTCGAGAACTACCTGTTTGAGAACTCCCTGGTCACCGTTGTCACCGGAGGCTTCGAGGTCGCCTCGGTCAGCATCACGACGAGAGTTGGCAGCCTCACGCCACGACGAGATGACTGCTCTGGCGCCTTCTGTGTCGTTAATCCACAGCGTGGCGCTATTGAGCTGCCCGTTGTCGTAGACGACTGCTGCCATATCACCGGCATACTGCGCCACGTATGGCCACGGGTCACCGTGGACTACCGCATCGACATCGATGTACAACAGAGGACCGGTGAGCTCCTCCCGAGCAGTGGCAATCCAACTTGGCTTGAGCAGTGTCGTGCGCACCCAGTTGTCTTCTGGTTCCACTTCGAAGAAGTGGTACTCAAGCCCCAAACGGTCGAGGCTCACTTTTAGCCTCTCGGCCTCCGCCCGATACACCTCGTCAGGGGTGTGGAAGGCAACAATCGTTCCGCGGCGGTCGGGCAGCACGGGGGCGTTGTCACCAAAGAGGTCCTCGGCCGCCGGATATCCCGCCTCGACCGAATACTGCTCTAACTCGGGGGATAGCTCGATTTGTTGGGCTACCCGCAGCCGGGTGTCCTGCTTCCCTGGCCAGGCGGCGGCTTCGGGAAGCGGAATCGTCGCCTCAGCCAGTCGGCTGAAGCTATCGGCAAACGCAGACGTGTGGCTGGCCACCGTGTCGCGCAACTGCTCGAAGACCTCGCCGGGGGTTGAATGGAGCTGTTTTCTCTTCGCACCGATAATCGAGGCGGTGTCGCGGTCCAACCATTCAGTGAGGCCCTCGATTCGAGCAACGACCCCGGCTCCGGTGAAGCTCTTTTTGCCCTGGGGCCCGAAACGCATGCGGTAGTCGAACCCGTCGACGTACTGCTGGGGAATGCGGTCGTCTGTTGCGCAGACGCTGTCGCGGGGGTCGGCTGTGGCAGCGACCACGATGATGTGGCGATACCGGCCGATCGTCTCGAGGATCTCTGAACTGCGGGTGATGTCATCGGGGTGCCAGGTGCAGATGACATCGGCATCGCTGTCTGCCAGTTCGATCGCGGATTGCGGGTCTTTGGCCAGCCGGAGCGATGGGGCGAGACGTCGGATTTCGTCGACTATGTAGTGCATGCCCGGCAGGTCAGTTCCGGTGATGATGACGTGGACACTTTGGTGTCCGCGGCGCCTGGCGCGCAGCCGTTGCGCGGCAACCAGCCGGGCGTCGGCTGCCTGAGCGCGCCACTGACGAAGCCTGTTCATGTCCTCATTAGCCTAAACGCCAGGCAGCAGGTGGCCGGCTAGGGAATCAGGAGGATCTTGCCCGAGTAGGCACGCGACTGGATCGCCCGATGGGCCTCAGGGGCGTGAGCCAAGTCGAAGCGCGCGGCGATGGAGATATCCAAAGCCCCCGACTGGATGGCCCCAAACAGTTCAGCGGTTCTCCACCGGCGCTCATCGGCTGTTGCCATGAAATGCCCGAGGCTGGGTCGTGTCACCACTAGTGAGCCCAACGCACCCAGGCGCTGCAGGTCAAACGGGGGAACGGGTCCGCTTGCTGCGCCGTAGAGGGCCATTACTCCGCGGGGCCGCAAACTCGCCAGACCGTCCTCGAACGTGTCCTGTCCGACACCGTCGTAGACGACATCAACTCCGGCTCCGGCGGTGATCTCGGCCACGGCGTCGGCCCAGGGCTCTTGGTCGTAGCGGATGACGTGGTGCGCTCCTGCAGCTTGCGCCCGCGCGACCTTCTCATCGCTCGAGGTGGTGCCGATGACGGTTCCTCCGCGGGCGACAATCATTTGGGTGAGCAGTAATCCCACTCCTCCCGCAGCTGCGTGGACCACGGCGGTCGTGCCCTGTTCGACCGGGTAGACGCTGGTGACTAGGTAGTGCGCAGTGAGGCCTTGGAGCATCGCGGCTGCGGCGGTCTCAAAGTCGACCGATGCGGGAATGGCTTGGAGCAACTCCGCGGGAACGACCGCGTAGTCGGCGTAGCTGCCACCGACCATCGCCCAACACACGCGATCTCCGGTGCTGAATTCGGAGACTGTTTCCCCCACAGCGACGACCTCACCGGCAGCCTCCTGACCGGGGGTAAAGGGCAGCGGAAGCGGATACATTCCCTCGCGGTGGTAGGTGTCGATGTAGTT
>CAJXYC010000120.1 GCA_913063365.1 uncultured Cellulomonadaceae bacterium | reverse complement strand
CCAATTGATGTCATGCTCCAGCTTCGGGAAGCCGGGATACCACTGGTGTTTATTCGGGAACCAGCAGGTATCGATCAACCAGCCGCCCAAGCCAGACGAGTCGCAGAGGTGCTTGGGCAACCGGAGCGAGGTCAGGAACTCGCCACGCGCATCAACCAAGAAATTGCCGAGGTCGAGCGCATCATCAGCGCCAACGTCCCCTCAGACCCCAGCGACAAACTGCGCATGGTGTTTCTGTATTTGCGGGGCTCCAACGGCATCTACTACTTATTCGGCGAAGAATCAGGTGCGGGTGACCTTATTAGGGCGCTAGGCGGAATTGATGTGGCCAGTGAAATTGGTTGGGAGGGGTTGAGGCCCGTCACCGATGAGGCACTCATTGCGGCAAACCCCGACCTTATTTTGGTGATGAGCACAGGCTTGGACAGTGTCGGAGGTGTTGACCAGCTGGTCGAGCTCAAACCGGCCATCGGCCTGACTCAGGCCGGGACACAGCGACGGTTTGTCGACATGGCCGATAACGAAGTTCTCGGATTTGGGCCTAGGACTCCCCAGGTGTTGGACGCCCTCGCGCGCGCCATTTACGCGCCAGGACAATAGCCAGACCCACCGTCACGGCTGATCCAAGCCCCAGTCCCAGAAACCACGAGCCAGACGGTCCCTGTTCCACGCATCCCGGCTCAAGCAGCACAGTGAGGTCCACCGGGTCAAAGGCCTCGCCGGCGGGATAGGTGCCAAAAGCCTCGGCCCCCTCGGGCGTCAGTACGGCAGGTGCCGCTGAGACTGACCAAGTATCTGCCCGGAGCGAGGCCTCAGACACATCGACCGACACAAACGACACGTCATCCGAGTTGACCGCCACTCCCTCTTGGGTGTCGCCTGCAATGTCGAAGACAACGCTTGCGACGTCGTCGTCGATGAGTACCCGAGGAGCAGACAGTGTCTGATCCAGAAGGCCTTCGTGGCCGACAAAGCGAATACTGCCTTCAGCGATCAACTGGGCTGTCTTTCCGTCGGCGGAGAAATCTCCCGCGTGCGACTCGATTGAGAAAACAGGGGTCGAATAGCCGACGTCTCCCGCTACCTCCCACTCCCCTCCGGCAATCGCCCCAGAGAGATAGGCACGGAACGATTCTTTAAACCCCCACGTCATCGACCAGGACGTCACCTGGCACGGTCCTTCGGCCAGGGCTGATGCCTCATCTGCAGGCGGCGCCACCACCGCAGTCCCCACCAGTGCGAAAGCGGCCGCTGTCCGAATCATGACCCCGCCCGTTTCACCATGCGAATGTGCGGAATCCCCGCTTCGTCAAAGACTTCACCCACCGGCTGGAAACCGCAGTTTTCGTAGAAATCGCGAATGTAGGTCTGCGCGTGCAAAATGACATCTTCCGACCCACACACCGCCACCGCACGGTCCATCAATTCCCGGGCAATTCCCTGCCGGCGATACTCCGGGTGGACGACTAAGCGCCCGATGCTGGTCGAGATTCCATGATCATCCGGCGGTGCTGAATCTTGGCGCACCACTCGGACATACCCGACAGTTGTCTGCCCATCACGACACCAGATATGTTCAGTCGCCGGATGAGAATCGTGCGAGTCAATTTCTTCCTCAGTAATGGCTTGTTCGAGAAAAAACACATCGGTCCGGAGCTTGCAAAACGCGAGGACGTCCTCTGGAGTGCACTGGTCGATGCGCTTTAGCTCCCAGATAAGACTCACTCCAAAACCCTAATCTTTCACCCTGAGCAAAGGAGAGCCCGGTGAACTACCCCGTTTCGAAGGATGAGGCGCAGTGGCGCGAGGAACTCCCTGCGGAAAAATTCCACGTGCTCCGGCAAGCAGGCACCGAACCCCCCTGGTCGGGCGAGCTCCTTGGGGAGAAACGAGCGGGCGTGTTTCAGTGCGGAGCGTGCGGCGCAGATCTCTTTGCAAGCTCGACCAAATTTGAATCTGGCTCTGGATGGCCGTCTTTCTGGGACGCCATCAACCCGGACGCAGTCGAGTTGAAAGAAGACCGGACTCTCGGGATGGTTCGAACAGAAGTGCTCTGTGCGTCCTGTGGCTCACACCTCGGGCACCTCTTCGACGACGCCTTCGGCACCCCCACCGGAAACCGCTACTGCATGAATTCCCTGGCGCTGGAGTTTCAGCCCGAGGACTGACGCCTGCCAAGCGTCACAAGCGCTGAACCAAGAACCGTCACAAGAGCACCCGTGACGGTGAAGAGACCGAGAGTTCCTTCTGCCACCGGAAAGAACAGGTCCAGTGCGATAGATCCCAGAATCTGTCCTGTGACAAGCGAGACCCCGAGTCCCAGCACACCAATCCGGTGGACGGTGATGGTCTGAATGGGAATGAACAAGGTGCCGACGAGGCCCCCCGCATAGAGCCACCAATCAGAGGGAAAATTTCCAGGACCCCCGGTGACAGGGAGAAGGACAAGCCACACCACACTGAGTGTCAGCGTTCCAACGCCAAAGTTCACCCACGTCGCCGCGAGTGCTGAGGAAGCCCGGGCACGAATCCGACCGTTTAGGGCTTGCTGAACACCCGTTCCCGCACCCGCCACCAGGGGCAAGGCGAATGCCCAGGACACTGCTCCTGCAGACCCAGCCCAGAGCTGAACGCTGATGACCACACCGGCCACGACAAGAAGCGCACCCAGCACACGAGTGCCACTCATTCCCACGCGAGCGAGCCCCGCGGCACCTCTGGCATCGAGCCACATGGCTCCCAGAGTTTGACCCGCGACCACCGCAACGCTGAAGAGGGCAACTCCGAGCACTCCGGCCACTAAGCCTTGGGTGAGAACGAGGAAGCCGCCTCCCATCCCTCCGAGAATGGCCCACCAGGGAAGTTGACCCGCTCGAAGCTCACGCAAAATGGTCGACACCCCCGCGCGACCGCTTTTAGAGACCGCGAGCGCAAGAGTCAGAATCACAAACCCTGACGCGAAGGAAATCAGTGCGGCGAGTGCCCCATCGCCAAGGCGCAACCCAAACTCCCCATTGATACGTGATTGGGTCGCGACCAACATGCCAGACACCACACTGGCTGCCGCAGCAAAGACGTAGCCACTACGAC
>CAJXYC010000119.1 GCA_913063365.1 uncultured Cellulomonadaceae bacterium | reverse complement strand
CACGACCAGTATGAGGCGATGACCTTCGCCGAAGAGTTGTTGGTGATGAGTGACGGGGAAGTTGTCCAGAAAGGAACTCCCGAGCAGCTCTTTGAGACGCCAATCAACGACTACGTGGGCTACTTCATTGGCTCTCCGGCCATGAATTTCCTCTCGGTCGATTCGGATTCCGGTGGAGTCAACCTGGCGGGACAGTCGCTAAAGGTGGCCAACCATGCCGACGTCTCGGGTTCGCTGAAGTTAGGGATTCGCCCCGAATATGTTTCTGTTGCGACGTCGCGTCGAGGACCCAACGTTATCGGCGCCGAGGTGGTGGGAATTCAAGACCAGGGAAACACCCGGGTCGTTACCTGCCAGGTGGGCGACCAGTCGCTTCGGATGAAGCTTCCGAGAGAAGTCGAGGTGCCGAGCAGGGGAGACGTGTCGCTCAGCTTGCCTGTCGAGAAGTCTCTTCTCTACGCCAACGGCAATCTCGTCGGCGCTTAGACTCCGAACCATGGTCCGATCCGCGCTGTCCTCGCGTGTGGCGTGGTGGGGTATCGTCGCGGTCGCTTTTGTCGTTTCAGCGGCCAATAGCTTGCAAGCCCGTGTGAATGGCGCCGCGAGCGCCGCGATTGACCACCCCGTGGTGGGCGCGATGATGTCAGTAGGTGGGGGCTTTGTTGTCTCTACGGTGCTTCTGCTCATCTTCCCCGGGTCCCGCAGGGCGGTGTCACGCCTGTTTTCTGATCAGGCACGCACATCGCTGAGGAACTGGCACTACCTGGCGGGATTTGGCGGCGGTATCTTCATCTTTGGGCAGGCTCTCGTCGTGCCCCAGGTAGGTGTGTCGGTCTACATGATTGCGGTGGTGACAGGACAAACCATCGGGTCACTCTGGGTAGACCATATCGGCCTCGGTCCCGCCGGTAAGAAGCGTGTGACCCTCATCCGAGTGGTCGCAGCGGCTCTGGCAGTCGTCGGTGTGGTGATTTCGGCAATCGGGCGCGGTGATCTGGCTTCGCTCGCGCTCGCGGGGGTGGCCTATGGACTGGGGGCGGGGGCGGCCACCGCCGTTCAATACGCTCTCAACGGCCGCATAGGCCAGGCGGTGTCGTCGGCGCTGGTGACCAGCTCGCTGAACTTCTTGATGGGGTTTTCCTTATTGACCGTCCTTCTGCTGTCCAACTGGGTGATTCTCGACAATCCGCCTGTTGCGCCACCTTCGGTGGTTGAGTACCCGGAATTGTGGCTGGGAGGCCCACTGGGAATGCTTTTCATCTCGTCCGCCACGCTCTTCGTGCGCTATCTCGGCGTCTTGGTCTTTGCGGTGGTTTCTGTTCTCGGCCAGCTAGCGGGCGCTTTGGCTCTCGACGTGTTCTTCCCGACTCCGGGAAGTGTCGTCGGTCCACTCCTGTTGGCCGGACTGGTCGTAGTCGCGCTGGGAGTCGTCCTTGCCAGTGTTCAACGGCAAAAGAGTCCCGCTGTCGAGCCTCATTAAAGCGCGAGCGTTGTTCCCAACAGCTCTCCGATTGTCCACGTCACGGCCAGTGCTGCCGCGCCACCGAGTACGACGCGGAAGATGGCCGGCAGGGCCTTCGAATCGCCCAGTTTGGCGGCAATTCCACCGGTCAGGGCGAGGGCGACCAGAGAACCAATCACGGTGGCGATGATGCGGAAGTCCGCGTCGACGAGGCTCACCGCGAGGAGGGGCAGAGCGGCGCCGAGAACAAACGCGACGAAGGACGAGAGGGCGGCGTGCCAGGGGTTGGTCGTGGTTTGGCCGTCGATGTTCATCTCGACTTGCAGGTGGGCGCTGATGGCGTCATGCTCGGTGAGCTCTTCAGCGACCTTGCGGGCGGTCTCTGGGCTGAGCCCCCGCTCTTCATAGGCGGCCTGGAGCATGGCGAGTTCTTTTTCCGGTTCGGTGTCCAGGAGAATGCGCTCGCGCTCAATCACCGCCTTTTCGCTGTCTCGCTGACTACTCACCGAGACGTATTCGCCAACGGCCATCGAAATGGCACCGGCGATCACACCGGAGACACCGGCGATCAAAATCGCCGCGAGGTTGTCCGTCGCAGCGGCAACACCGACGACGAGCGCGGCAATCGACACGATTCCGTCATTGGCGCCGAGAACTCCCGCGCGCAACCAGTTGAGTCGCGAAGCGAAGCTCTGGGCGCTGGACGAGTCGGATGTCATGCCCTCGAGTGTAGGCGAGAGCTAGGGGGAGGGTTTACGCAGCAGGGTGGTCTCGGTTGACCACGGCAGTGATGGGGTGAGTCCCGTGGTGGTGGTCTCGCGGAGTGTGTCCGACACCGCGTCGAGGGCCGGACGGTAGCGCCGGCGGTTGGTGTTGTCGAAGACAATCATCCCGTCGGGTGAGAGCCTGTCCATCGCGGCGGCCAGACAGGCGCTTCGCGCCCGGCCGTCGATCACGATGAGGTCGAACTCTCCATCCACCGTGTCAATCGCTGCCACATACTCGCGGTAGTCGAGGTGCTTGTGACCCCACATCTGTGAGGGCACCGTGGGAGATGTGGTGGGTGTCGCGGGGACCACCAACAGCGTGGTCGAGGGCCCAACGAGTGGCCGCATCATGTCAGCCCATTCGGGGTCATATTCAACAGACGTCACCTGCGCGGCGCGCTTTTCGAGCCACATGGTGGACGCTCCAGAGCCCCACTCGAACACCCGGGCTCCGGGACGCTGGGTGAGGAACTGGTCGACCAGGGACATGGAGTCGAGGGTCCACCAGGGAAGGTCGAGTTTCACGAAATCCCGCACGTCGTAGAGCGACAACAGTGAGCGCAGCCAGAGGGCAATTCGCGACCTCCGCGCCCAGTTCTCCAGTGCCCCGAGGACTCCCACTACCTCGAGTCCCCGCCGGCTGGCGCGCACAATGGCAGCCCATCCGCGCAGTAGGAGGTAAACGACCGACATGTCCGCTCCTGGAGTCCCGTTGTCGGCTCAGAGTATCGCCGGCGAGGGATTCTGCTGGGCCGCACAGCTAACGCTCTAGTGAGCACCAGGTGAATAGTGCGTGGCGGCGAATCTGAGCAAACGTGCAGGGTGAATCGGGCGGGCTTCGCCGTAGCCTGGTAGGGCAGCGTGGCGCTAAAGGAGAGAATCGATGTCGACCTACATCTGCGCGATTGACCAG
>CAJXYC010000118.1 GCA_913063365.1 uncultured Cellulomonadaceae bacterium | reverse complement strand
CTCAGATCAGCGGAGAGTTCGGCGTCAACTCGTGGGTCTTGCTCGTGGGGAGTAGCGCTCGCGGACTGGACTGTGGGTTCTCCCCCCAACACAGAGCCCAACGTCCGGAGTCCGTGGAGTGCGTAACAGCCGACGTCCATCATCGCTCCGCCTGCGAGATCAAAGCTCCACCGGGGATCACTGGGCCGCTCCAAGGGAAAGCCCATGACGACCTCCACGTGCTCGACCGTGCCAATCTCACCATTTCCGGCAAGCTCCACCATGCGATGAATGACCGGGTGGTATCGGTAATGGAAGGCCTCCATGAACACCACATTCGACGATCTCGTGGCGTCTTGTACTTCTTTCGCTTCGGCCGCGGTACTGGCAGACGGCTTCTCGGAGAGGACGTGCTTGCCCGCGGCAATGGCACGAAGATTCCACGGTGCGTGCAGCCCATTTGGCAGCGGGTTGTAGATCACCTCGACCTCGGGGTCGTCAATCACGTCCTGGTATGAGTCGTGGACTCGTTCAATTCCGTTGTCCCGGGCGAAGTCAGATGCCCGCTCGTGGTTCCTGGCGGCGACGGCAACGAGGCGATCTCCGGTGTGGGAGACCGGTTCAAACAGGGCGGTGGGAGTGATTCGAGCGGCGCCCAAAATTCCGATTGACAGTCCTGGCATCCCTCGACCATACCCCTCGTGGCGGAGGCACGTCCCGGTGCTAATCTTGGGGTGCTTTAGGGGCCTGTGGCGCAGTTGGTAGCGCGTCTCGTTCGCAATGAGAAGGTCAGGGGTTCGATTCCCCTCAGGTCCACTAGCTACCCTCAGCTCATGAGACTGGTGGCCTGGCTTGTATTTGTCCCGCTGCAGCTGCTGTGGCTCCCAGTGAGCATTATCGGCTCGGTAGTGGTCGGGATTCGACAGATCTTCGGGTCACGTCGATTGGGAGTAAGCCAGACAGCGGTTGAAATCATCAACGGCCGTTGGGCAATGGATGTGTTTGGGTTGGCTGACCAGTCAGAGGCCAGGCGCCTTGCCAGGGTGCTACCCAATACGTCTACCGCCGCGCTGGGTTTGGTTCTCTTCCCGTTGTGGCTTTCCAGGCACGTCGCTGGCGGGCCGTTTGTGTATCCGACAGCACGCCCCCACGCTGCGCTTGCCAGTGTCAACTTCGTGCCGTGGCGGACAGAGCGCATTGACTCGGTGCTCGACAATCACACCGATGTCCAGCAGTACGTGATTCTGGGGTCCGGGTTAGACACTCGCGGATACCGACAATTGGCCGGTTCATCAGTGCGAGTCTGGGAAGTGGACACAGCGGAAAATATCCGCTTTAAGAAACTCCACATTGCCAAGGCGGGGCTGAACACCGATTCGGTGTCCTACGTGCCGGCAAACTTTTCTGACGATTCGTGGCCAGATAGCCTCCGGGCCGCGGGATTTGACGACACGCAGCGAACAGTTTTTCTCATGGAGGGCGTAACTCTGTACCTGACGAGAGACCAGGTTCGTCAGACTCTCAGACTCGCGCGGTCACTGGGTCCTACCGGGTCTGTTCTCTTGATGGACCTGTATTCCAGCGACGTGGTCGCCCTGGCGCAACGCCCGCTCGCGCGCAGGACGCTTGCCCTCACAAATGAAGAAGTGCATCTTGGTGTGAACTTCCGCCACCAGCCTCTCACCGAGATTGACGAGGTCTTGTCGGGGATTAGGCTCGAGCGCGGTCGGGTGGAACTTCTCGCACCTAACCGGCGGGGTGGGGCACTTATGGCCGTTGTCGAGTGCCGGTTTTCTAAGTGACACCCATTTGTTTACTCGTTCCTGTTAGCGTGGGGGAGACGTCCGTCGGACGCAATGGAGCGGAAGGAACGCCATGCAGGAAAAAGACCTGATTGAACTCTGGAATGACAAGCGCCGACAGATTATTTCGGCACAAATGCACTCGGTGATTGCCTTGGCGGTCCTCACTGTGGTGGCCCTCATGGGATATTTCGAGGGCGCGTATTCTTACGCCATCTCCTTTGCTGGGGTGTTCTTGGTGACCGTTGGGTCGCTGAGCGTGTTGAACCAGTTCGCGATTATCCGTGAAGCACGGTCTCTGGTGAAAGACATCCAAGCCGTCGAGAACCCTTCACGGGTGGCGCGTGACATTGCGGCCAGTGGCTCGTATTTGAGCTACACCCAGATCCTGATGACGGTGTTTAGCCTCGCGCTGCTACTGGCCTTCGTCCTGCTCATCCTCTAGCTCGACGGCAGCCCCGCAGGCGGGGCAGGTCATGGCGCCCACTTTGAGTGGTGCGTCGCACTCGTGGCAGTACTCGGCGTCTGGCATGTTCCACTCCTGTTCACCCTGAGGGGGTTCCCCGTGGGGTGTGCCTACCCTAGGCTGAGACCATCGCAAAAGATAGGGGTGTCACGTGAAATTCACCGAATCCGTCCGCCAGTTCTTCTCCCGCTACACCGACTTCCAAGGTCGCACCCCCCGCTCTGGTTACTGGTGGGTGGCGCTGTTTCTCGTGACCGTGTCCGTGGTGATCTGGGGAGTGGACATGGTGTTGTTTGAGGGAAGCTATCCGCAGAATCTCCTCGACCAAGGCTTTGGGCCAGTGTCGATCGCGTTTATTCTGATCACCCTGATTCCCAACCTGGCTCTTGGCTTCCGCCGGTTACACGATACGAACCGATCTGCCTGGTGGCTCCTGATTGGGCTGGTTCCTCTCGCGGGCGCGGTCGTGCTGTTGGTGTTTTACTTGATGCCTTCAACGCCGGGCGACAACAATTACGGACCGAATCCGCTGGCGAGTGCGAGCGACGGCTCGGTTTAGTGATCACTGCTCCGGTTTCGCCGGCGGAGTCGCAGCACTAGCCAGACCACGAGGGCAATAAGTGCGAGCCCTGCGAGCCACGGCACGAGCATGCCGGCAAAAACAATCGATCCGGCGAAGAAGGCAAGCATTCCCATCCAGCCGGCCACAATTCCCTCGACAAAGCCATCGGGCTCACGTTCCGGAGCAGCCTCTGGCCCGCGCAAGTCGACGCCAATCGACGCGAATTCCACCTGGTCACCCAGATACTCGAGCTGCGCTTGCAGCGAGTCGAGCTCCGCCTGACGGTCGCCGAGCGCTGCTTCGATTTCGATGATGTCGCTGGTGGTGGCGGCGGTGTCCAGCA
>CAJXYC010000117.1 GCA_913063365.1 uncultured Cellulomonadaceae bacterium | reverse complement strand
GTCTGGGTTGCCCTCTACGCCATCCCGCTGGTTCTCGTCGGTCTGGTGGGATGGACCTACGAGTACTACCGGGGTTACTTTGGCCGCTGATTCGGTCACTGTGCGGCCAGCCGTAGCGGCTGACCACGACCGGGTGCTCGAGCTGGTCGGAAAGCTCGGCCACGTCTTCCCGGTCGACCCCGACACGTTCAGCCAGAGCTATGCCTTTGTCATTGACGATCCTGATCGCACTCTCGTCCACGTCGCCGAGAGCGGCGGGGAGGTGGTGGGTTACTGCTTGACCACCCTCTCACCGCTTCTCTACTCCAACGGGCCCTCCGCGCAGCTCCAGGAGATTGTTGTCGATGAGGACGCCAGGGTGTCGGGCGTGGGAACCGCACTCGTGCGAGCCGTTGAAGCCGAGTGCGAGTCCCGAGGGGTCACCCAGCTCACGGTCGCCGCACGCCGCGCTGGAGGCTTCTACGACCGCCTGGGCTACAGCCAACAGGCCGAATATATGCGGCGACTGTTCTAGGACCGCCGGTGGCCAGCCCGTCGATTCGCTTCCTCGGTGCAGCCGGGACAGTGACCGGGAGTCGTTTTCTCGTCGAATACGGCTCCAGTCAGGTCCTCTTGGAAGCGGGTCTGTTTCAGGGGCCCCGTGAATGGCGTCAGCGCAACTGGGACGACTTGCCGCTACCGGCGGCCGAGCTGGACGCGGTTGTCATCTCGCACGCCCATCTCGACCATTGCGGCTATCTGCCTCGGCTGTGGAGGCAGGGCTATCGCGGTCCGATTTATCTCACGCCAGACACGGCCAACCTCGCCGAAATTGTGCTGCGGGATTCAGCGCACCTGCAGGAGGAAGACGCGAAATATGCCCGGAAGAAGGGCTATTCCCGCCACGCCCACCCCGAGCCGCTCTATGACTCTGACGACGCAGAAGGGGCTATTTCGCTGTTTCGCCCGGTGAACTTTTCCCACTGGCAGGAGCTGCCTGAGGGTGGGCGGGTGCGTTTCCTTCCGGCAGGACACATCCTCGGCGCTGCCCTGGTCGATCTCGACCTACCCGGGGCAAAGATTCTCCACTCCGGTGACCTCGGTCAGGGTGAGCACCCCCTTCTTGTTGGACCTCACGTCATTCCGGCCCTCAAGTACGACGCCATCCTCACCGAGTCCACCTATGGAACCCGAGTCCACCCACCGGCCGACGACTCCCTCGATCAGATTGTCTCTCAGACGATTTCTCGGGGCGGCACGGTCCTCATCCCGGCTTTTGCCGTCGATCGCACCGAAGTCATCCTCGCGGCCTTGACCGAATCGATGGATGCCGGGCAGATTCCGCGGGTTCCCATCTACGTCGATTCACCCATGGCGATCCGCGCCCTTACCGTCTACCGGCACGCCATCGACAGCGACCACACCGAAATCCGGCCGGAAATCCGCGATCATCTGAAGGCCACGGATGTGTTTAACCCGGGCACTCTGGAAACTCTTCCCACTCCCGAGGATTCCAAGTCCATCAACGACGCGCCCCCGTGCATCATCATTTCCGCCTCGGGAATGGCCACCGGCGGTCGGGTGCTCCACCACCTCAAACGGCTACTGCCCGATGAAAAAAACACGGTGGTGCTCGCGGGCTTCCAGGCTGCGGGAACACGGGGTGCTGCCCTGCGTGATGGGGCAGGGGAGGTGCGCATCCACGGTCGGGATATCCCCGTCAGAGCGACTATCGAAGAGGTTGAGTACTTCTCTGTCCACGCCGATCGTGACGACGTGCGTGCCTGGTTGCACTCGGCAGAGGTTCCCCCGCGGCGTATCGTGCTGATCCACGGCGAAGATGACGCCCGTGAGGACTTAGCGGGTCTTCTGGGCCAGGAGTTTCAGGTCCCGGTGGTCTCACCCGGATACGACGAAACCCTGCCGCTCTGAGCGACAGGGTTTCGTGTGAGCGCTGTGCTCTAGTGCTTTTGCGCTTCGAGTTCTCTCTGCGATACCGGCAGCACGCGGTCCTCGAAGAACCAGTTGGAGGCAGCCGAGCGCAAGCGACGTCCCACGGTGATCTTGCCCTTTTCGTTGGGGCGTACCGGAAGCGGTTCGTACTCTTCGTAATCCAGCAGCTTCCAGCGCTCGTGCTCGGGAAGCTCCTCGTGGACCTCGATGTACTGGCCGCCGGGGAGACGAACAATACGGCCGGTTTCGTACCCGTGCAGGGCAATCTCGCGGTCCTTGCGCTGCAGTGCCAGGCAGGTGCGCTTAGTAATCATATGCGCAGCGACCGGGCCCACAAACACGAGCACCTGCAGGAAGGTGATCACGTCTTCAATGCTCATCCGGAAGTGGGTGGCAATGAGGTCGGAGCTCGCAGCCGCCCAGAGCACCGCGTAGAAGGTCACACCGGCCGCTCCGATACCCGTACGGGTCGGGGCGTTGCGGGGACGGTCAGCGATGTGGTGCTCGCGCTTGTCACCGGTCACCCAGGCTTCAAAGAAGGGGTAGAAGAAGACCAGCCCCAAGAACACCAGGAGAGCCACGGTGGGGATGAGAACACCCCACGCCCAGGTGTAACCGAACAACACGCTCTCCCAGCCCGGCGGAATGAGCCTCAAGGCTCCATCGGCGAAGCCGATGTACCAGTCGGGCTGCGTTCCGGCACCCACGGGGGAGGGGTCGTAGGGGCCGTAGTTCCAAATCGGGTTAATGGTGAAGGTCGAGGCCATCAGCATGATGACTCCGAAAACGATGAAGAAGAATCCGCCGGCCTTCGCGGCAAACACCGGCATCACGGGTGCTCCCACGACGTTGTCGTTGGTGCGGCCTGGGCCAGCGAACTGGGTGTGCTTGTTGACCACCAGCAACACCAGGTGCAGCGCCAGGGTCGCAATCAGAATCGCTGGGAGCAGCATGATGTGCAGGATGTACAACCGCGGAATCACCTGGTCACCCGGGAACTCGTCACCGAAGAGCAGGTAGGAAATCCACACACCAATCACCGGGAAGGCTTTGACCATTCCGTCGATGATTCTCAATCCGTTACCCGAGAGCAGGTCGTCGGGCAGCGAGTAGCCGGTGAACCCCTCAGCCATCGCCAGGATGAACAGCAGGAAGCCGATCACCCAGTTGAGTTCGCGGGGCTTACGGAACGCTCCGGTGAAGAACACGCGGAGCATGTGAAGCCCGATGGCTGCGATAAACAGCAAGGCCGCCCAGTGGTGTGCCTGCCGCATCAGCAGACCACCGCGAATATCGAACGAGAGATCGAGGGCGGTGTGGTACGC
>CAJXYC010000116.1 GCA_913063365.1 uncultured Cellulomonadaceae bacterium | reverse complement strand
GCGTACCACACCGCCCTCGATCTCTCGTTCGATATTCGCGGTGGTCTGCTGATGCGGCAGGCACACCACTGGGCGGCGTTGCTGTTTATCGCTGCCATTGGATTGCACATGCTCCGTGTGTTCTTCACTGGAGCGTTCCGCAAGCCCCGCGAGCTCAACTGGGTGATCGGCTTCCTGCTGTTCATCCTGGCGATGGCTGAGGGCTTCACCGGCTACTCGCTGCCCGACGACCTGCTCTCGGGTAACGGTTTGAGAATCATCGACGGAATGGTCAAAGCCTTCCCGGTGATTGGTGTGTGGATTTCCTATCTGCTCTTTGGCGACGAGTTCCCGGGTGACCAGGTCATTCCGCGGTTGTACATCCTGCACATCATGCTGCTGCCCGCGATCTTGATTGCCACGCTGGCGCTGCACCTGGTGCTGCTGGTGGTCAACAAGCACACCCAGTTCGCTGGCCCGGGTCGCACCAACGACAACGTCGTGGGAGCTCCGGTGATGCCGGTGTTCGCCGCGAAGGCCGGTGGATTCTTCTTCATCGTCTTCGGAGTCATCATGTTGATGGCCTCGACCTTCACGATTAACCCGATTTGGAACTACGGTCCCTACGACCCCTCCCCTGTCGGCGCGGGAACACAGCCCGACTGGTACATCGGCTTCGCCGATGGAGCCCTGAGGCTTATTCCGCCGGGCTGGGAGACCGTGTGGTTCGGCTACACCTGGGCGTGGGGTGTCCTCATCCCCACTGTCGCCCTCCTGGTGTTCCTCGGGCTGGTCTTCTTCTACCCCTTCTTCGAAGCCTGGGTGACCGGAGACAAGCGCGAGCACCACATCGCTGACCGTCCGCGCAACGCCCCGACCCGTACGGGCATCGGAGCGGCCGGTGTGACCTTCTACGCGGTGCTCTGGGCTGCTGCAAGCTCCGACCTGATTGCCACCCACTTCCGGATGAGCATTGAGGACGTGATTACTTTCCTCCAGGTGCTCGTCTTTGTAGGCCCGGTAGCTGCGCACATGATTACCAAGCGCACCTGCTTGGCACTGCAGCGCAAGGACCGCGAGATTGCCCTGCACGGGTACGAAACCGGACGCATTGTTCGCCTCCCCGGTGGCCAGTACATCGAAGTCCACGAGGAGCTTCCCGAGCACGAGCGCTGGAAGTTGCTGGACTACGAAGAGTACAAGCCGCTTCCGGTGCGCCCCAATGAAAAGGGCAAGATCACCGTGGGACGCCGCCTGCGCTCGGCTGCCTCAAACTGGTTCTTCGAAGACCGCGTACTGCCGGTGTCGCAGAAGGAACTCGAAGCACAAAAGCACTAGAGCAAAGCGCTCACACGAAACCCTGTCGCCTAGAGCGGCAGGGTTTCGTCGTATCCGGGTGAGACGACCGGGACCTGGAACTCTTGGCTCAGAAGACCCGCTAAGTCCTCACGGGCGTCATCTTCGCCGTGGATCAGCACGATGCGCCGCGGGGGGACCTCTGCCGAGTGCAACCAGGCACGCACGTCGTCACGATCGGCGTGGACAGAGAAGTACTCGACCTCTTCGATAGTCGCTTTCACGGGGATATCCCGACCGTGGATGCGCACCTCCCCTGCCCCATCGCGCAGGGCAGCACCCCGTGTTCCTGCAGCCTGGAAGCCCGCAAGAACCACCGTGTTTTTCTCGTCGGGCAACAAGCGCTTGAGATGGTGGAGCACCCGACCGCCGGTGGCCATCCCCGAGGCGGAAATGATGATGCACGGGGGCGCGTCGTTGATGGACTTGGAATCCTCGGGGGTGGGAAGAGTCTCCAGGGTGCCCGGGTTGAACACATCCGTGGCCTTGAGATGATCACGGATTTCCGGTCGAATTTCGGTGTGGTCACTGTCGATGGCGTGCCGGTAGACGGTGAGGGCGCGGATGGCCATCGGTGAATCCACGTAGATCGGCACGCGCGGAATCCGCCCGGCATCCATCGATTCGGTCAAGGCGGCGAGGATAACTTCGGTGCGATCGACGGCAAAAGCCGGGATGAGGACTGTGCCTCCTCGAGAAATGGTCTGAGAGACAATCTGATCGAGGGAGTCGTCAGCCGGAGGGTGAACTCGGGTTCCATAGGTGGACTCGGTGAGGATGGCGTCGTACTCGAGGGCCGGAATAACGTGGGGGCCAACGAGGAGGGGATGTTCTCCCTGACCGAGGTCACCGGAGTGGAGAATCTTCGCGCCGGGCAGGTCGAGGTCGACCAGGGCAGCTCCGAGGATGTGCCCTGCTGGTAGGAAACGCACCCGTCCACCCTCGGGCAGCTCCTGCCAGTGGGAGAAGTTCACCGGGTGAAACAGCGAAATGGCGCCCTCAGCGTCGTCAGAGTCATAGAGCGGCTCGGGGTGGGCGTGGCGGGAATAGCCCTTCTTTTGGGCATATTTCGCGTCTTCCTCCTGCAGGTGCGCTGAATCCCGCAGCACAATTTCGGCGAGGTTGGCCGTGTCGGGTGTGAGATAAATCGGCCCCCGATAGCCCTGTCGCCACAGCCGAGGGAGATAGCCACAATGGTCGAGGTGGGCGTGCGAGATGACAACGGCGTCCAACTCGGCTGCCGGAAGCGGCAGGTCGTCCCAGTTGCGCTGACGCCACTCACGCGGCCCTTGGAACAGACCCGCCTCGAGAAGGACCTGACTGGAGCCGTATTCGACGAGAAAACGACTCCCGGTCACCGTGCCGGCTGCACCGAGAAAGCGAATCGACGGGCTGGCCACCGGTGGACCTAGAACAGCCGCCGCATGTATTCGGCCTGTTGGCTATAGCCCAGGCGGTCGTAGAAGCCTCCAGCGCGTCGTGCAGCGACCGTGAGCTGGGTCACTCCTCGTGATTCGCACTCGGCTTCCACGGCTCTCACGAGCGCGGTTCCCACACCCGACACCCGGGCGTCCTCATCGACAACGATCTCCTGGAGCTGCGCTGAGGGCCCGTTGGAGTAGAGAAGCGGTGAGAGGGTGGTCAAACAGTAGCCCACCACCTCACCGCCGCTTTCGGCGACGTGGACGAGAGTGCGATCAGTATCGTCAATAACAAAGGCGTAGCTGTGGCTGAACTTGTCGGGATCGACCGGGAAGACGTGGCCGAGCTTACCGACGAGCTCGAGCACCCGGTCGTGGTCAGCCGCTACGGCTGGCCGAACGGTGACCGAATCAGCGGCCAAAATAACCCCGGTAGTACTCGTAGGTCCATCCCACCAGACCGACGAGAACCAGCGGGATGGCGTAGAGGGCAACCCAGAC
>CAJXYC010000115.1 GCA_913063365.1 uncultured Cellulomonadaceae bacterium | reverse complement strand
ATTAAGAACCGTGGCGACATCATTGTCTTCATCGATGAGATCCACACCCTGGTGGGTGCGGGAGCTGCTGAGGGTGCGATTGATGCTGCGAGCATTCTGAAGCCCCTGCTGGCTCGTGGTGAGCTGCAGACAGTGGGAGCCACCACGTTGGATGAGTATCGCAAGCACTTTGAAAAAGACGCTGCTCTGGAGCGCCGCTTCCAGTCGGTGCAGGTTAACGAGCCAAGCCCCGCTCACACCATCAATATCTTGAAGGGTTTGCGGGATAAGTACGAAGCCTTCCACCGGGTCTCTATTACGGATGGGGCCATCGAGGCTGCGGTCAATATGTCTGACCGCTACGTCCAGGACCGCTTCTTGCCGGATAAGGCCATCGACTTGATCGATGAGGCTGGGGCGAGGCTGCGGCTCAGTATCCTCTCGAGCCCTCCGGAGTTGCGCGAGTTCGACGAGAAAATCGCTGCGGTGCGCCAGCAGAAGGAAGAGGCCATCGAAGGCCAGGACTTCGAGAAAGCCGCGTCTTTGCGCGACGAGGAGAAGAACCTGCTCGGTGAGCGCCTGCGCCTGGAAAAGCAGTGGCGCTCCGGCGAAGCCGGAGGCACGGGTGTGATGGACGAGGGCGTGATCGCCGAGGTCCTCGCTGCCGCCACCGGCATCCCGGTGTTCAAGCTCACCGAAGAAGAAACTGCTCGCCTGGTGTTTATGGAAAAGGCCCTGCACGAGCGGGTGATCGGTCAAGAGCAGGCGATTTCGGTGCTCTCCAAGACCATCCGGCGGACGCGTGCGGGTCTGAAAGACCCGAAGCGCCCCAGCGGGTCGTTTATCTTCGCTGGTCCCACCGGTGTGGGAAAGACGGAGCTTGCCAAGGCTTTGGCCGAGTTCCTCTTTGACGACGAGGACGCGCTGATTTCGCTGGATATGAGCGAATACGGCGAGAAGCACACCGTGTCGCGCCTATTTGGTGCCCCTCCAGGGTTCGTCGGTTTCGAAGACGGTGGCCAGCTGACCGAAAAGGTCCGCCGCAAGCCATTCAGCGTGGTGCTCTTCGACGAGATCGAAAAAGCACACCCCGATATCTTCAACTCCCTGTTGCAGGTGTTGGAAGAAGGTCGCTTGACCGACGGTCAGGGACGCCTGGTGGACTTCAAAAACACCGTGATTATCATGACCACCAACCTGGGAACTAAAGACATCACGGGTGGCCCGGTCGGCTTCACTGTCGAGGGCAATGAAGAAGCCAGCTACCAGGCGATGCGCTCCAAGGTGGTCGAAGAGCTGAAGAAGAACTTCAAGCCCGAATTCCTCAACCGTGTCGACGAGACCATCGTGTTCCCGCAGCTCACTCACGACGAGCTGATGCAGATTGTGGGACTGTTCATCAAGCGTCTCTCCGATCGCATGATGGATCGCGACATGACCGTGTCGGTCTCCGACAAGGCCAAAGAGCAGCTGATTACCCTCGGTTGGGACCCGTCGATGGGTGCACGTCCGCTGCGTCGTGCGGTCCAGCAAAGCGTGGAGGACCCGCTCTCCGAGCGCATCCTCCAGGGCGAGCTGAACCCTGGTCAACACGTGGATGTCGATTTCGACGGCAACGAGTTCACCTTCAGCACCTCCAAGCCCGCTAGCGCTGAGCCGGTGGGTGCGGGAGCGACTGAAGGTTAAGCACGGGCGCACGTGAGCCCTGAGGAAAGCCTCTAGCCTGGGGGAGTGTCCACCACTCCCCCAGGCGAGCTTTCTCTTCGGCCCGCCACCACCGCAGATGTTCCGGCCATTCAGCGGCTGATTGAGCCGCTTGTCGAACAACGCATCCTGCTGGGCAAAGAACTCGTCATGCTCTACGAGGCGGTCCAAGAATTCGTGGTCGCAGAAACTGGTGGTGAACTCGCAGGCTGTGGGGCACTCCACGTGTTCTGGGATGACCTCGGCGAGATTAGAACGCTTGCCGTGAGCGAGTCACATAAGGGCAAAGGGGTCGGGGGAGCCATCTTGGACGCCCTCGAACAGCGCGCACGAACCCTGGGATTGAAAAAGCTGTTTTGCTTGACCTTCGAGGTCGAGTTTTTCACCGACCACGGCTACCGAGAAGTCAGCGACCCGATTGTCGACACGGAGGTGTATGTGGAGCTGGTGCGCTCTCCCGACGAGGGTGTGGCGGAGTTCTTGGATCTCGCGCGGGTCAAGCCGAACACCTTGGGCAACTCGAGGATGCTGAAAAACCTCTAACGGCAGGTTTCCTCGCCGATTGACCGCTGGCACGCCGGGGTATTAGCCGGTGATTTGGGTCACTGGCTCGTACTCTTAGGGCATGTCCGGTGTGACACGCCACCCACCAGCGGTCTATCGCCGCCGGAGACTCGCCGTCTTCGGCGGACTGATCGCCCTGATTGTCGTGGTGGCTCTCATCATCTGGCGGCCCAGCCTGGGGGGCACACCAGTGGCGACCGAAGAAGTGCCCGAAGACGAGCTCACCGAAGAAATCATTCCCGTCGCGGCCTGCACTGATGCGCAGATCGAACTCATCGCCCAAACCAACGAAGTCCGCTACGCGCCGGGCGCCACGCCGCAGGTGTGGCTCACGGTGAGAAACACCGGGTCGAACGAGTGTGAACTGGAAGTGGGCAGTGATGTGCAGGAGTACATCATCGACTCTGGCGCGAGAGATAATCCGGATCTGATCTGGTCGTCAGCGCACTGCCAACAGGGTGGTGCTCCCATGACGATCACCCTCGAGCCCGGTGCTGAGCGCAGTACTACAGCGATTACCTGGGATCGCACCCGCTCGACGCCAGATACCTGCGATGGTGAGCGGCCGAATATGCCGGGCGGCGGGGCGAGCTACCACCTCTCCGTGAAGCTTGGGCCATTTGAGTCCGAGGGCACCAGGCAATTCATCCTCGACTAAGACCCTGTCGTCGCACCCTTTAGAACGGTGCGCCCTGTGACCTGGTCTGGCCCAGAGCCTCGTTGATCGCCTGCTTGATCGACCCGCCCTGGCCGCCGACCACAGTGTGAAAACCCAGGCGCTTCGCTTCGCCGGATCGTTGTGCCGCAGAAGTCACTGCCCGGATTTCACCAGAGAGGGAAATCTCGCCTATTGCGGCCAAACTGTTCGGCAGCGCCACGTCTTTGACGGCGCTGGTGACCGCCAGGGCGATCGCGAGATCAGCGGCAGGTTCGGTCAATCGAATGCCACCCACCGTGGAGATGTAGACGTCTGCTTGGGAGAGTTTGAGTCCTGCTCGTCGCTCTAACACCGCGAGGACCATCGC
>CAJXYC010000114.1 GCA_913063365.1 uncultured Cellulomonadaceae bacterium | reverse complement strand
GCAAGCCTCGTCCAATGTCTCCCGCGCGGAACCTGGTGCGCGGCGGGCGAAGCGGAGAAAAGCGCTTCGTTCCTTCTCTGGGGGCAACAGGGGGTTCCTCTGGAGTGCCTACCGCCGCGACATAGTGAAGGAGGGGTTTTAGAACCTCGTGCCAGCGATACGACTCGCGCACCCGGTGGATACCGGCGATGGCTTTTTTCCGAAATGCCTGGTTGCTAAGCGCTTTCTTTAGGCCAGCAGCGAGAGCATCCACATCCCCGGCCTCCACCACAACTCCAAGGCCTTCTCTTTCCACGAGCTCGGCGAAATGGTCCCCCTCTGTCAGAACCATGGGGAGCTCTGCCCAGAGGTAGTCGAGGACTCGGGTGCGGAAAGAAAACGTCGTTTCCAAATGTGAACGGTGGGTGGAGGCCCCAATCGTTGCTTCAAGGAGGTAGTTGTGCCTGGTGTCGTAGTCAACCCAGGAATCACCGAAGAACACATGAGAATCGAGAACATCGAGGTCTGCAGCCAGTGCCCTCGACTCCGCGATAATCGGCATTTCTGGAACGCCCGGATGGGGATGTTTTGTGCCCTGGAAATACAACTTGACCCTGGGTTCAGAGTCTTTGAGCTTGGCAACCGCCCGAATCAACGTCTGTGGGTCGAACCAGTTATAGAGCCCGCCACTCCACAAAATGACGAGGTCGTCTGCATCGATTCCAGGCACCACACCGCGAAGGACTGCCGTGTCGTGTGTGGGGTCGTGGTCTGGAATACCGAATGGCACCACCCCAATCAGACGCTCGAGATGGGGATCGTCGCGGTAGGACTCAGGTGTGACCCTGCCAAGGGTTGTGAGTTGTCCAAGGTAAAAGTGCCGTTGCCTCTCCGACGCACAGAGAAAATAGTCACCTCTTTGCAGCTGGTGGGTAATCGACGCGGTCGCGTCTTCTACCTGCGCAGACCACTGGTTGTCTGGAAGATGTTTCGACTGCTCCAGTTGTTCGATATGCATCGGGTCATAGATATCCACGACGAGGCGCTTCGAGCTTCGACGAAGAGAGTCAAATAAGTCGAGAGCGTGGCCTTGGAAGATGATCACATCTGCCCACGCCTCCCACGGTGAGAAAGCCTTTTCGTCTCCTGGAGCTACCTTGACAACGTCAAACCCGGGGTGGTCGACGTTTCCTAGCTCGGTGAGGGTCATCAGCGTCACTTCATGACTCTCCGCCAAGGCTTTTGCCATATGCCAGGCACGAATACCTGGCCCGGAGAGTTTGTCGCCCAGTGGGTCTCCGGTGATGACCAAAACGGTGGTCGCAGGAGGATCGCTCACCACGTCAAACGCCGCCTGCAAGATGTCATAGCCCCGAAGATAGCTGGGCTCTGTTGACATGGGAGCTTCCGGCTCGCCAAAAAGCTTCCACATCCAGACATCTGAGACGACTCGGGACTGTTGGATCTGCCGTCTTTTTTCTTTGAGCCCTGGCAGCATCTCCACGAACTGGTCGTGGGCGAATAGCGGCACCATTGCCAGCGGGTCAACATCGGGAAGGGCGTCGTCCCGCCGAATATCAAACGATGAGGTGTCAAGACCTGTCCTCGAGACTGCGCGCCTAGTCGACATCAACATCGCGGCAGGAAGTATTTGGTCGAGCTTTTCTTTGCCGAGGTTTTTATAGAGGCAGGCCAGAGCATTTCTCTCCAGCAGAAATTCCTCTTTGTGACTTCCAACGTCCTTCATTGACTGGTGGTGTTTGTGGAACACCAGTGAGTCGGGGGCGTAGTGGAAGACGTAACCCGCGAGGTTCAGCCGCCACCCAAAATCGACGTCTTCAAAAAACATGAAGAAGTCCTCGTCAAAACCGCCTAACAACTCGAAGACATCTCGCCTGACCAACATCGCAGAGCCGGTCCCAAAGAGAACCGGACCCGCAGGCGCTTCTTTCTTCCTGTCTGCCTTGTGGCTTGATAGGGGCCTGTAGCCCATGCCGTACCAGGTGAGTCCAGCACCGGCGTAATCGATTGTCTTCCCGTCCCAATCCAACACCCGAGAGGCGACCGCTCCGACCCGAGGCGATACTTCGAAACCCGCCACGGCATGGACAAGCCAGTCAGGGTCTGGTCTGGCGTCGTTATTCAAAAACGCCACAATCTCGCCATTCGACGACGACACCCCTAAGTTGCATCCGCCCGCAAAACCGAGGTTTTCTTCTGACTGCACGAGCGTGATGCCAGGAACGCTCTGCAACTTTTGTACCGAATCATCGGAAGAAGCGTTGTCGACAACAACGATGTCGAGCTGCTCTGCCGGCCAGTTCAACGCCCGAACGCCTTCGAGAGCAGTAAGGGTGTCGTTGGCGCCGTTGTAATTGACGAGGACCACGCTGACACGTGGGTGAACTGTCATCGACTACTCACATTCCAAGTCGCCACAGGGGACCTGACATACTTAAGCCTACGGTCTTGGCCGGTGACACCGTGGGAGGATTCCGCTATGGAAGCTGGCTCCTCCCCCTCCAAACTGGGCAATTTTCTCCAATTACGCAGGCTCATTCTGGACTCCGGCCTTTTCGACGCCGGTTTTTATCGCCGAAGCGCCCCCGATTCGTGGGTATGGCCATCTGCAGTCCTTCATTACTTACTGGTCGGCTGGAAAAGAGGCCTCAACCCCTCACGAGTGTTCGACACGAATTTCTACCTCGGGCGTTACCGAGACGTCCGGGGCTCAGACGCCAATCCACTGATGCACTATGTCCTTCACGGTGAAAAGGAAGGCCGGCTTGCGACGCAATCCGGAGCAATCTTCCGCACTGAACTCCACCCGGAACTCGCCCCGCTCCCGATTTTTGCTGTTCCAGGCGAAGAACGCTCCAGACTCACGGTTGTTATCGACGACCACACCCCAAAACTGCTCGGTGTGGGTTACGTGCCGCTTGTGGCGCTTGCCACAAGAGCAGCTTTGGCGGCGGGGTGGGGGCTTCGGCTACTGATCCGTTCCAGCACGATTCCCACTCGTGAAATCTCCGATGCGGTCAAGCAGGCGATGCCGGACAAGAGGCCCTTGCTGGAAATTGCGCGTCGTGAGCCCGGACACACCGATGATGTGGAAGCGCTCGAGGGCGAATACTGGTGGGCGAGCTCGATCTCGAGCTTCGAGTCACTCCGAACACTCGTCCCTGCGGCGCAACTGACCTGGATTGTGAGTGCGGATGAGGCTGCCCGTCACGAGGCAGGAGAGCTCCGCCTGCGTGTCACAACGGCACTAAACGACCGCGACACCTCCACGATTTCGTTAGGTGGCATTGGTCTTGTCACCGACGGCCCCC
>CAJXYC010000113.1 GCA_913063365.1 uncultured Cellulomonadaceae bacterium | reverse complement strand
TCGGTGCTACTCGCTGGCTGTGACAAGTCGATTCCTGGAATGTTGATGGCGGCCGCGAGGCTCGACTTGGCGTCGGTGTTTCTCTACGCGGGCTCGATTGCGCCTGGGTGGGTAAAGCTCTCGGACGGCACCGAAAAGGACATCACCATCATTGACTCCTTCGAGGCAGTGGGTGCGGTGAAGGCCGGCAAGATGTCCGAAGAAGACGCCAAGCGGATCGAGTGCGCGTTTGCCCCGGGTGAAGGCGCCTGTGGCGGGATGTACACCGCGAACACCATGTCCAGCATCGCCGAAGCACTCGGTATGAGCTTGCCGGGCTCCGCTTCGCCCGCCTCCTTCGACCGCAGACGAGACCTCTATGCCCACCGCTCTGGTGAGGCAGTGGTCAACATGCTGAAAATGGGGCTTCGCACCCACGACATCATCACCATCGAAGCACTGGAAAACGCGATCACCGTGTTGATGGCGCTTGGTGGCTCGACAAACGCTGTGTTGCACCTGCTGGCTATTGCCAACGAGATGAATGTTCCCCTCACACTCGATGACTTCAACCGCATCGGCGACAAGACACCTCACGTGGGAGACCTGAAGCCGTTTGGTCACTACGTGATGAACGACGTCGACCGCCACGGCGGTATTCCCGTGTTGCTCAAAGCCCTCCTCGACGAAGGCCTCCTGCACGGCGACGCCGTGACGGTGACGGGGAAGACCATGGCCGAAAACATCAACGAGATGAACCCCGACCCGATTGACGGCGAAGTGCTGCGCCACTTTAGTAACCCCGTTCACCCCACAGGTGGGCTCACCATTTTGAAAGGCTCGATGGCGCCCGAGGGA
The DNA here is from genome assembly GCA_913063365.1 of uncultured Cellulomonadaceae bacterium. GTDB lineage: Bacteria > Actinomycetota > Actinomycetes > Actinomycetales > Microbacteriaceae > Pontimonas. The sequence goes on along the minus strand of CAJXYC010000113.1, from coordinate 2,497 downwards.
GCTGTCGTGAAGACAGCAGGTTTTGACCTCTCGACATTCGAGGGCCCAGCCCGCGTATTTGAGCGGGAGCGAGAGGCCATGGACGCGCTGACTGAAGGCAAAATCAAGCACGGCGACGTGGTCGTCATCCGCTATGAAGGGCCAAAGGGTGGGCCTGGAATGCGCGAAATGCTCGCCATTACCGCCGCGATTAAAGGTGCGGGGCTGGGTAAGGATGTATTACTCTTGACCGACGGTCGATTCTCAGGCGGCACAACCGGCCTGTGCATTGGCCACGTCGCTCCGGAAGCAGTGGACGCAGGTCCGATTGCCTTCTTGAGAGACGGTGATCTGATACGGGTCGACATACCGGCTCGTCAACTTGACCTACTGGTCGACGAGGACGAGCTTCAGAAACGGAAAGAGGGGTGGGAGCCCCTCCCGCCGCGCTACACCCGAGGCGTCCTCGCGAAGTATCAGAAGCTCGTGAAATCGGCCGCTCTGGGAGCGGTAACCGGTTAACACAGACCACCACGGCATTAAAGAGGCATAAGGAAGATGACGGATATCGCAACGCACACAGATGCTGAGGCGCCAGCGACCCCAATTCCAGCCGACGCGCCCATGTTGACAGGCTCGGGAGCTATTTTGCGCTCGTTGGAGCTTCTCGGCGTCTCCGATGTCTTCGGCTTGCCTGGCGGAGCGATTATGCCGTTTTATGACGAGTTGATGTCGGCAGAGAAAATCCGCCACATCCTGGTCCGTCACGAGCAGGGCGCTGGGCACGCGGCCGAAGGTTACGCGGCGGCGTCCGGGCGTCTCGGCGTCGCGATTGCGACGTCAGGCCCAGGCGCCACCAACTTGGTGACCGCAATCGCGGATGCCCACATGGACTCCGTGCCACTCTTGGCCATCACCGGGCAGGTGTTTTCGACTTCAATGGGAACAGACGCCTTCCAAGAGGTGGATATTTCTGGCGTCACCTTGCCAATTACCAAGCATTCCTTCTTGGTCACCAAGCCAGAAGACATTCCCGCCGTGATGAAAGCCGCCTACGAAATTGCCACCACCGGACGTCCAGGTCCTGTCCTGGTCGATGTGACGAAGGATGCCCAGCAGAAGTCGGCGCCGTTTGTCTGGCCGGACGAGGTCGATCTTCCGGGCTACCACCCGGTGACCAAAGCCAACCAAAAGCAGGTGCAGGCCGCGGCTCAGATGCTGGTCGAGGCGAAGAAGCCACTTCTCTATGTGGGTGGTGGCTGTATTCGTGCCGGAGCACAGGCAGAACTGACAGCTTTTGCCAACCGTGTGGGTGCTCCGGTGGTTACGACACTGATGGCTCGCGGAGTATTTCCTGACTCCAGCCCGCTCAATTTGGGAATGCCTGGAATGCACGGAACGGTCCCTGCGGTGTTGTCCTTCCAGGAAGCAGATCTTCTGGTCGCCATCGGCTCGCGTTTTGACGACCGGGTGACCGGGAAAGTCGCGGACTTTGCCCCGAACGCGAAGGTTGTGCACATCGATATTGACCCGGCAGAAATCGGGAAAATCCGTCACGCGGAAGTGCCGATTGTGGGCGACGCCAAAGACGTCTTGCAGGATTTCCTGCCCGCCTTCGAAGAGGCGGCGGCAAAGAAAGCCCCCGACTACACCGAATGGTGGGAGAGGCTAAACGCACTTCGTGAGGCATACCCGCTTGGTTTTGACGAGCCAGAAGACGGCCTGCTCTCCCCTCAGTGGGTCATCCAGAAAATCGGTGAAATGGGCGGCCCGGAAGCTGTCTACGCAGCCGGTGTGGGTCAGCACCAGATGTGGGCTGCGCAGTTCATCAAATACGAGCGCCCGGGCGCCTGGTTGAACTCCGGCGGCGCCGGGACGATGGGCTACTCAGTTCCTGCCGCGATGGGTGCAAAGGTCGCTGAGCCAGACCGCTTGGTCTGGGCAATTGACGGGGACGGCTGCTTCCAGATGACCAATCAGGAGCTCGCAACTTGTGCGATTAACAACATCCCCATCAAGGTCGCGGTGATTAACAACTCTTCTCTTGGCATGGTTCGCCAGTGGCAGACCCTGTTCTACGAGGGTCGCCACTCGCACACCGACCTTGACACCGGCCATGACACCGCGATGGTTCCCGACTTTGTGAAGCTCGCGGACTCCTACGGATGTCTCGGTATCCGGGTTCGCACCAAGGAAGAAGTGGAGCCGGCTATTCGCTTGGCGATGGAAACAAACGACCGCCCGGTCGTGATTGACTTCATCGTTTCAAAGGACTCGATGGTGTGGCCGATGGTTCCGCAGGGTGTGGGTAACTCGAATGTGCAATACGCGAGAGACCACGCACCGGACTGGGACTACGAATAGTGCAACACGTTCTCTCCCTCCTGGTGGAGGACAAACCTGGCCTGCTGACGCGCGTCGCCGGCTTGTTCGCCCGCCGGGGATTCAACATCGAATCCCTGGCGGTGGGAAAAACAGAAATCTCTGGCCTCTCCCGCATCACCGTGGTGGTGGAAGT
>CAJXYC010000112.1 GCA_913063365.1 uncultured Cellulomonadaceae bacterium | reverse complement strand
AGTGTGGCCCACGCACTATGGCCGGAGGCTGACCAGACACTGCTGGTCGAAGAGTCGGTGGTGGCCATTGTGCAGGTCAACGGCAAGCTCCGCGCCAAACTTGAGGTTTCTCCGTCAGTAACAGCGGATGAGCTCCGCGAGAAAGCCTTTGCCGATCCGCATATCGCCTCGTATGTTGACGGCCAGGACATCAAGAACGTCGTCGTTCGACCCCCGAAGGTGGTCAGTATTCAGCTCGGGTAGTCCACACCTGATGCTTTCCAGCCCTCGTCCCCAAAACCAATCGAGGGCCGCGACGGGCAGTTGCGCTCCGACACTGTCTTTCTGTGGCGACGTGGGCGGGAGCGAAGAGGCTAGTGACCCCCGGTGAACGCTGGGAATTCCCCGACATTGACGACCACACAGACTATTCAGAGTCTCAGCCAGAAGACGACTCCCCGCCTATTCGTCGCTCGGCTCGACTTCTGATCTCAGGACTCATTGGCGTCGCCGTTATCGGGATCGCGCTCGTCGCGGCGGGGGTGGTCTGGGATAGCCGAACGGAGACGCAGGCCATCCCCTCTTCTGACACGTCAACCCAGGAGGTGGCAGCGACGAGAACTCCAGTCTTGGTAGTTGTTCACGTCAGTGGTGCGGTCGCGACACCCGGGCTTGTCCAACTAGACGAGGGCGCGCGAGTCATTGAAGCGATCGACGCCGCGGGAGGCGCCACCGATGATTCTGCGATTCATCAGTTAAATCTGGCGAGACCAGTCATGGACGGAGAGCACATTGTCGTGCCTCTCGTGGGAGAGACAGTAGAGCAGGCGGGAAGCGATGGTCCCATCTCCCTCTCCCGGTCTAGCGCTGAGAGGTTGCAAGAGCTACCGGGTGTCGGGCCGGCAATTGCTGAGCGCATCATTCGCTGGCGGGAGGAAAACGGGCCCTTCCGTGCGCTCGAGGATGTGCTTGCTGTGTCAGGAATTGGTGAGGCCACTTTGGAGCGACTACAGGGTCTCGCCGTTCCCTAGTGACTGTCGTCAATTGGAGGCTCCCTGGTCTTGCTGTTGGCGCTCTCGCCCAGATCCTTTTGACCATTGCCTCCCCTCCGCTGGCGATAGCGGTGAATATTGCGCTGGGAGGTATTGCGGGGATTCTCGTTTTGCGCGGCTCTTCCGAGCGCCGTAAGACCGTCGTGGTGATGTGGTTGCTGTCACTGCTGGCCGTGGTCTCCACTCTGGCCCACCAGCAGCTGCGCTACCCGTCGGTTCTGGAAAACGGTGCCACCCAGTCCAGCGAGGTGGAGGTGGTGCTCACACGCACACTTACCCCTGGAGATCAATCGGTTCCTGCGGTACTCACGGCCTCTGCGGGCCAGGACCTCGCACGAATTCCCATCCGGTTATTCCTCGACGGTGGAGACCAGCGCCTGGCACCAGGGACGACGCTGAGAGCGAATGGCTCCCTGCTGTCAACAGAGCGCTTCGACGCTGATGCCTGGCGGCTTTTCGCAGACGAGGTCGAGGTCGTGAGGCCAGCGCCGAAGATCTTTCAGCGGGCCGATGCGATGCGGGAAGACTTTCTTGGCCGCTCTGTGGCTTTGGGAGGAGACGGCGGCGCGTTATTGCCAGGCCTTGCCCTCGGTGATACTCAGGCGGTTTCTGACTCATTGGAATCCGATATGCGAGTCGCTGCTTTAGCCCATCTCGTCGCGGTGTCAGGCGCAAACTCAGCGCTCGTTGTGGGGCTCGTGGTGCTGGTGACCGCCCTCTGTGGAGGGGGCATCTGGTGGCGCCTGGTGCTGGGAGTACTGGCGCTCATTGGTTTCGTCATTCTCGTCACTCCAGAGCCCAGCATTGTTCGCGCCTCCGTCATGGCAACACTCGCGTTGGTGGCGGTCGTAGCCGGCCGACCAGCTCGGGGGATTAGCGTGCTCTCACTCGCCGTGTGGTTGCTTGTGCTGCTCGATCCGTGGCGGAGCGTCCAATTCGCTTTTGTTCTCTCTGTGCTGGCGACTGCGGGGATTGTGCTTGGTCTTGCACCGATGGCACGGTTTCTCTCCAGAGCGCTACCGACATGGATGGCGTGGGTGGTGGCGCTACCCCTTGTCGCCCAGTTGGCAGTCCAGCCCGTTGTCATTCTTCTTCGTCCGACCTTGCCCTTGTATGGAGTGCTCGCCAATATCGTGGCCGCCCCGCTAGCGCCGTTGGTGACAGTGCTCGGGCTAGTGGGCAGTGTGGGGGGCGCGCTTGTTGGCCCAATCGGTGCGCTGGCTGCCTGGCTCGGCTGGTGGCCCGCCTCTGGCATCGCCGCGATTGCGAGAACGGTTGCGTCCCTCCCTGCGGCGGAAGTCCCATGGATTGACGGGCTGACTGGCGCCGTTGCCATGGCAGGAGTCTCGGCAGCTGTGTGGTGGGGCGTGAGGGGCTCCAGACCCCTGGCGGCCTTTGCGATTGCCGGCATGCTGGTCGCGGGAGTGGTGCTGAGTCAGTCGGCGCCAACAATGGTCTCCCGGCTGAGCCGGCCCGATGGATGGCAAATCGCGCAGTGCGACGTGGGCCAGGGAGATGCCCTGTTGGTGAACACCTCAGTCGGGGTTGTTGCTATTGACACCGGTGATGATGAACAGTTGCTGAGGCGTTGTCTCCATGTGATGGGTGTCTCATTCGTCGAGGTGCTGGTCCTTACCCACTTCGATCGAGACCATGTCGGGCAGACCGGAGTCTTCCGCTCTCGGGTCGGCACTGTCCTCACCGGGCCACCGGACAATGCCGCTGATCGGCAGAGGCTAAAGGACCTGCAGGACTCTGGAGCAGTAATCACCGAGGTGTCCGAGGGGGACCAGATTCGGGTGGGTAACTACGACATTGCGGTGTGGTGGCCAGTGACCAGAAATCTCGCAGATCCCGGGAATGACTCGAGTGTGGTGGTCAGCATTGAGCCGACTGCGTCCAACCCTTCGGGGCTGTCACTGGTCGCTCTGGGAGATGTGGGTGAAGAGGCTCAGATGATGCTGCGGCCACGTCTTGCCGGCCTCGCACCAGATGTGGTGAAGGTGAGCCACCACGGCTCGGCGGATCAATCACCCGCGCTCTATCGTGACCTTGGTGCTCAGGTGGCCATCATTGGTGTGGGTGCTGATAACGACTACGGTCATCCCACTCCGCGTGCACTGGACATCCTTCGGACGACGGGTGCCATCGTGCTCCGCAGTGACGAACGAGGAACGCTTACTCTGCATCGAGAGGGTGACGAGATTCGACTGTGGAGCGAGCGGGGCCAGTAGGCTCGGCGCAGGGAGGACGAATGGCCGCCAAAACCCAGGAAGTTCCCTGGTCAGGAATCCGGGAAGCCCCTGTCATTTTGGTGTCGGGCCCTGAAGCTTTTCTTGCCGATAAGGCCATTCGA
>CAJXYC010000111.1 GCA_913063365.1 uncultured Cellulomonadaceae bacterium | reverse complement strand
TTTCTACCTGGTCAAACACGGCGACAACCGCCGCTGCGGCGACCGGGTTTCCCCCGAAGGTGCCACCGAGGCCTCCCACGTGAGAGGCATCCATGATGTCGGCACGACCGGTGACAGCGGCAATCGGCAGTCCGCCACCAATTCCCTTGGCGGAGGTCACCAGGTGGGGGGTGATGCCAAAGTGTTCACTCGCGAAATACTTGCCCGTCCTGGCCATCCCGCTTTGGACTTCGTCGGAGACATAGACGATGCCGTTGGCCTCACACCATTCGACGAGCCGCGGGAGATACCCCTCAGCCGGGACGATAAAACCGCCTTCGCCCTGGATCGGCTCGACCACGAGACACGCAAGCTCTCCCGCGCCCACCCGCTTCTCCAGGTAGGTAATCGTGCGCGCCGCAGCTTCCTCGCCCGAGAGCCCGTCGGCAAACGGATACGAGTTCGGTGCGTGGTGGACAGAGCCTGCCAGCGGCCCAAACCCGGTGCCGTAGGGGTGCATTAAGAAGTTCATCGCCGCAGTCAGGTGTGTCCGACCGTGGTAGCCGTGGTGGAGGACAGCCACTTCACTGCGACCGGTGAATTTTCTGGCAATTTTCACCGCGTTTTCCAGCGCTTCCGCACCAGAGTTCACAAAGACTGATTTTTTCTGGAACGACCCCGGTGTGTGTTCTGCCAGGAGTTCAGCGGCCCGCACATAGGACTCGTAGCCGGCGAGGCCAAACAGGGTATGCGTGAGCTTTCCGACCTGCTCGCGCACGGCCTCAACCACCGCGTCATTGGTGTGGCCGACGGTTGTGACACCAATACCGCCGGTGAAGTCAATGAACTGGTTCCCGTCCACATCAACCACCAGCGCGTCATGCGCGTGGTCGACATACATCGGAAACAGCTCGGAGACACCCGCTGAGACCACTTTGTCGCGTCGATTGTGAATCTCGACGCTCTTTGGGCCTGGAATTTCGGTGACAACCCGGCGCGAGGTTGGCAGGGCCTGCTCGGTCTGAGATGGCAGAGTGTCGGTCATAGTGCCTCCAGTGTAGAGCCGGCGACTGACACCGGCCGGGAAGACACCGGGAGAGGAACACCGTGGCAATTACCCATACATTCGAGGTCTCTCTGCGCGCGTCCTCACCGATGGGTCCCACGAGGACAGAAGCCAGGGCCCATGTGCTGATGGCCGAGCACAAGCCACCCCTGAAAGGCTCCTCGGCCCCCACTTTTCACGGCGATGAAGCCAAATGGAATCCAGAAGAGCTCTTTGCCGCCGCACTCGCCCAGTGCCACTACCTGAGCTATGTCTATGTGGCGGGGGAGGAAGGACTCACGATCCACGGCTATGACTGCACAGCCACAGCTCACCTGTCGGTGTCGCCTGACGGCGGTCAGGTCACCTCGGTGGAGCTGATCCCCGAGGTCACGGTGGCCCCAGGGGACGAAGACCTCGCCCAGCGACTACACGCGCGAGCCCACGACGAGTGTTTTATCGCGAGAAGCGTCTCCTGTGAGGTCACAGTGAGTCCGCGGGTTCACACAGTGTCCTGACTGTCCTCCCAGGAAGCCCCTGAGAGACTTTCCGACGTTTAATAAACCGCCCACAAGGGGGACATGTGTCGAGGTTCGCGGGGTCAACCGCTCTCGCAGGGACGCTGCTTCTGGCAGGGTGCTCCGCACCTGCTCCGGCCGAGTCAGTGTCGGCGCAGGCAGAAGTATCGACCCCCGCACCGGATACGGGCGACTGTCAGCCAGGTGGCCCCGGAGTCGAGGGCCTCAACGTCACCACCGACACCACTGCTCCGCCAGAGATCACCCACACCGAAGCGTTAACGCCGTCAACGACCGAACGCCTTGTCGTGGTCGAAGGCTCCGGCGACGAAGTGAAAGAAAACGACCGAGTGATGGTCGCCTACGCCTACTTCAACGGCGCGACCGGTGAAAAAATCGGCCACATCGGTTACGACGATGTGGGCCCAGACATGATCCCCGCTGACCCCGAGGCGCCGTATTTGATCGGCCTTGTTCACACTCTGCTCTGTTCACAGGTGGGCGACCGGGTCGCAGGCGTCATTCCCGCTGAGGAAGCCTTTGGTGCCGCCGGTGCACCGGAGTATGGCCTCGGTGAAGGAGTGTCGATTATCTTCATCGCCGATGTCCTCGGTATCCAACCCCCACCAGAGCCACCACTCGACCAACTCGTGGGCGACCAAGGCCCGACCCCCGCAGGCTTCCCCGAAGTAACCATCGAGGGCACCACGGTCGACTACACCCTCCCCGAGGGAGACGTGCCAACCACGTATGCCGTCGGCACGGTCATCGACGGCGAGGGCACGATGGTCTATGACGGTGCAGAGGTCATCGTTCACTACCACGGGGTCAACTGGAACACCGGAGAAGTCTTCGACTCGAGCTTTGACCGCGGAGAACCAGCAAGCTTCCCCACCTCGGGCGTGATCCCCGGCTTCCGCGACGGACTGGTCGGCCAAAAAGTGGGCTCCAGAGTCCTGATCACGATCCCGCCAGCCCTTGGGTACGGACCCTCCGGTGGAACAGGGGATGGCCGGATTGGCCCCGACGACACGATTTTCTTCGTCGTCGACATTCTCGGTATTCGCTAGCGGACGTTAGACCCGTGCGGGTTCTGCCGCCCCTTCTGGCAGCGAGTCAATGCGCTCGCGGGCCCGGCGCATACTGGGCGATTCATCGCCTAAGACCCAGCCGGTGAAGCTCACCATCCATCTGCCAAGAGTCAGCGCTGGCCACCAGGGCCTCTTCACACCGAGAAGGTCTCGGTAGACAGGATCCAGGCTCGCCACGGCGGCAGCCGAAAGAATCCGGTACCCGGGCCGGACGGTTTTTGGCAGCGGAGGATCCAAGATGAACCTCAGCGCGTCGGCGACCCGCTCATCCGAGCGAAGCTCTGGGATGAAATCGGCAATCGCCTGGTCGAGCCCCGCCTCAGTGGTGGGCGGGTCGGGATAGCCCATGAGTTTGCCGGCAGCAGACCATTCGCGGACGTAGCGATCGGCGCCTTTTTCGCCATCCACATCGGGAATCGAGCGGCCCATTTTCTGGTGAGAGCGCAAGAACGCGTCGGTGAAGACCAAATGCACCCAGGCAATCAAATCTGAGTCGGAGGCGGCGTAGGACTTTTCGGTGCCCTGCTGGGGGGTGTAGCTGCCGGTGACCCGCCGGTGCATGCCAGAGACCCGGCCGATTTCTTTGGCCACGGTCTCGGTGGAGCCAAACGTGGTGACCACGACCCAGCGGACTGTGCCCGAGAGTCGGCCGAGCGGATCGGTGTGGTACCGGGAGTGGTCATGCACACCCGCCATAGCGCCCGGGTGCAGGGTTTGCATCATGAGGGCCCGCACCCCGGCAATAAGGGTGGCGGCGTTGCCGTTTAC
>CAJXYC010000110.1 GCA_913063365.1 uncultured Cellulomonadaceae bacterium | reverse complement strand
TTTGGCCTCGCCATGGACTACCAGGTGTTTTTGGTCTCCGGCATGCGAGAAATCCAGGTTCACACCGGCAACTGGCGCCACGCCATCGAGGAAGGCTATGCCCAGGGTGCGCGGGTCGTGACCGCGGCGGCGCTCATTATGTTTTTTGTCTTCTTCTCTTTCGTGCCAGAGGGCTCCAACATTTTGAAGCCGATTGCGTTGGGGCTCGCTACCGGCATCGCGTTTGACGCCTTCATCGTGCGGATGACGCTGGTTCCCGCGCTGATGACTCTTTTCAAGAAATCCGCCTGGTGGCTCCCCCGCAGTTGGAACTCCCGTGTCCCCCGCGCCGACGTCGAAGGAGAGCTGCTTCGCGACCACATCCGTGACACCGCGTGGGCCGCCGAACACCCGCATCTCGCCGTGCACGCCGATTATCTGGTCACCGGATCGGGATCGTCTCCCATTTCTCTGCAGTGGACACCCGGTATGCGAATCGACCTTGTCGCCGACGCGGAATCCGCCAGCAATCTCGCCGCAACGCTCTCTGGCTGGACAGCGCCGGTGTCGGGAGCACTCCACGTGCTCGGACACGCCCTTCCAAGCGACTCCGGACCAGCCCGCCGAGGGGTGTCTGTGTGGTCTCGCTCTGATGCCGACCTTCTGGACCCAGTAGGTCAGATTCTGGAGCAGCGACTGCGCTGGAGTGAGGACACCCCCGACAAGAAGAGTCGGCGTGAGACGGTCCGGTCCACGATTAGCCGGTTGAATGCCTTGTCGCAGACGCTTCCCGCCGATACTCGCCCCGCCGTGATCTCCGAGCAGACCCGTCCAGGAACCCTGCCGCGAGCTCAACAAGTGCTGGTCTTTGCCGCCGCCGCGCTCATCGGCAGCCCCCCGGTGTCATTGATTTCCCCAGTTGATCCGGTGAGCAGTAATGAGGAGCGAGAGCTCTGGTGGATGGCAATTGACGAGTTCGCTGGTGAAGACCAGGTTGTGGCGCTGTGTGTGAGCCCGCCCGCCAGGGCTCTCCCCCGCGGGTCGACACGAGCGGTCGTCGACCTCTCCGAGGCAGCTCTCCAAGCAGGGGGTGTCCAGTGAGCGGGTCAATGCGTGGCCGCGCGTCCTGGTGGGCTGGCGCCGTCATCGTGCCGCTCGTGCTGATTGGTGCACTTCTTGGTGTGGTGACCTCCGCCGACACGGCGTTGGAGCGGATTCCCGTGGCGCTTGTCAATAACGACGAGCTCATTGAAGAAGTCAATGACGACGGTGAAGAAGAAATCATCCTCGCCTCGAGGCCTCTTGTCACGGAGTTGGTCTCCAACGAGGACTTTGGGGTGAATTGGGTCATTACCGGCACCGAGCAGGCAAATGCCCTTCTTGCCGCAGGAGATGTCTACGCCGTCATCGAAATACCCGAGGACTTCTCACAAGCAGTCACGACACTTGATGACCCCAATCCACGGCAAGCCCAGTTCTCCATCCGGACTGACCCCTCACACAGCTACCTCGCAAGTGTTTTGGCTGACCAATTAGGCCAAACCATCGCCACAACAATCAGTGCGGAGTTTGGCGAGACCCTCACCGAAGGACTGTTTACGGCGATTGTCGACCTGGGCGATGGCTTCAGTGAGGCCGCCGATGGCGCTGAAGAGGTGGCAGAGGCGACGGAAGAGCTAGCAGATGGCGTGAGCGAACTGAAAGACGGCTCCGAAGAGCTGGCGGATGGGACCCGTGAGCTCTCCGACGGCTACAACGAATTCGACGACGGGCTCAACACCTATTTCAATGGAGTGCGAAAGATTGCTGACGGCCTCGAAGAGTTCAATGAGGAAACCGAAGGTCTCCCCGCTCTCGCTGACGGCGTCGGCGACTACACCTCCGGCGTGAGCCAAGTCGCCTCAGGTCTCGACGCATTGAACACAGCGGGCACATTTGCCGGAATTCCCGACCCGGCTCAAACAAGTCTTCAGACCCTGATTGCGACGCTGAACACGCTGTCGTCGAGCGGTACCACGCTCTCAAAAAACGTTGACACCGCTATCGACGGAGTCCGCACCGGCATCGTTGAAACCGATAAAGGGGCCGATGCTCTTGCAGAGGGCACCTACCCAATCGCTGAGGGGTCCGACGAGATCCGGAGCGGACTGGTCGACCTGGCAGATGGTGTCGATGAGTTTGATGACGGTATCGGAGAGCTCGAGGAGGGAACCGATGAGCTCGCTGAGGGCATGAACGAGTTCGCCGAAGGGCTTCGCGAAGGAGCAGACGAGATCGCGGAGGAAAGTGGCGAGGAACCCTCCGAGTCAGAGCTCGACGTTCTCACCTCACCGATTGCGTTTCTTGAAGATGACGCTCCGGAATCCATTAGCTTCCAGGAAACGCTAACGAGCGTATTTATCCCGGTGGCGCTGTGGTTTGTGACGCTGATTGCCTTCCTGCGGCTACCCGCTCTTACCCACCGTGTTCTGGGCTCCACTGCCTCGACAGGTCGGTTGTTCACAAGGCTCGTCGCTCCCGTGCTTGGCACGGTCGGAATCCAAGCCGCGGTTGCGGTAGTACTGATGCACACCCTGGGCGGCCTCGGTGTCCAGGACCTGGGATGGTCACTCCTCCTGGTGGCCAGCACTTCTCTCGCCTTCAGCGCTCTGCACTACCTGCTCTGGCTGTGGCGGCCAGGGATGATGGCGCCGCTGTCGATTACGGCAGGAATCGTGCAAGTCATTACTTTGGGCGCACTCATTCCCCTCGAGGCGTTACCCGGGTTGTACCAAACCATTGGAGGACTAAGCCCAATGGCGTGGAGTGCCGACGGCTTAATCGCGGCGATTGCGGGTGGCGACCAAGGCCGGATTGTTCAGGCGGTAATCAGCCTGGTCGCAGTTGCCGTCCTCGGCTTTGCCACCAGTCGGTTGAGCCTGGCGCGTGCGAGAGAACGCTCTGTGCGCGACTCGCTTGGCCTATCCCACTCGGTGTAGCCAGACCACCCGCTCATCGTCACCGGCATGACGAAACGGCTCCAACTCGTCATCCCAGGCTTGGCCAAGGGCGAGACGAAGCTCTCGTGCCATCTCCTCCGCATCCCCTGCCGCGACATCAACGGCATAGCGCACCCGGTCCTCAGGAATCACAATGTTGCCCACCGCATCAGTGACGGCCGCAAACACCCCAAGGTCTGGGGTGTGCATGTAGCGCATGCCGTCAACTCCCGGTGAGGGATCCTCAGTGACCTCGAACCGAAGGTGCTCCCAGCCGCGGAGGGCGCTTGCCAGCATCGCGGCAGTCCCTCCCTGGCCGTGCCAGGTGAACTCGGCGCGGAGAGTTCCGGGAAGGACGGGTTGGTCAGTCCAGTCCAAACTGACCGGCGTGCCAAGCGCGCTGCCAATGGACCACTCAATATGCGGCGCGAGGGCGCGCGGCGACGAGTGCACGAACAGCACACCGGACGTAGAAGACGACACCACAACCCCTCCGTTTCCTTTGGTTCGACTTCCCCATCGACCACGGAAACC
>CAJXYC010000109.1 GCA_913063365.1 uncultured Cellulomonadaceae bacterium | reverse complement strand
CGTCACCGCACGCTACGCCCGTAGAAGTCTTCGTCCGTGAGCAGTGGACGGGGGTTCAATTCCCCCCATCTCCACGAGAAAACCCCGGCAATAGCCGGGGTTTTTTGTTTTCTGCTGTGCCCGAACACTCTGTTATCTAATAGTGACCTTCCTCCCAGTGGAACCGGTTGGTGTGAGTGCTAGTGTTGCGCCAGCGATGGGGCACCTGAGTGCCTCTTTGCTCTCATTATCCGTACGAGAAGGAGTATTCATGAGGCACACTATTCGTCGCCGCTCCCTCATCGGTGCCGCTGGCCTGTCGGTCGCGGCGCTTGTGTTGGCGGGCTGTGCTGGGGCTGCTGAAGAGCCCGCAGCCGACGGAGGCACCACCGACTCTGGTGGTTCCGAAGAGACTGCCGAAGTAGCTGCCGGCTGCGAAGCCTACGCAGACTACGCCGGTAACGAGGGTACTGAGGTGGAGATTTACACCACTATCGTCGACCCTGAAGCGTCCTTGTTCATCGAGTCGTTTGTTGAGTTCGAGGAGTGCACTGGTATTGACATCACCTGGAACGGTGACCAGTCGTTCGAAGAGCAGATTGCCGTTCGAATCGAGGGAGGCACTGCGCCGGATCTTGCCGTGTTCCCGCAGCCCGGAAAACTCGCGGAGTTTGCGGACGCAGCGCTGCCGCTGTCGGATGCAATTGCGAGCTCTGTCGCCGAGAACTACCCATCGGACTGGGTGCCATATGGAGAAATCGATGGCGTCTTGAAAGGTACCCCGCTTGGGGCAAACGTGAAGTCGTTTGTTTGGTACTCCCCGAAGGTGTTCGCAGATAACGGGTGGGAGATTCCAGAGACGTGGGACGAGCTTCTCAGCCTCACCGACGAGATTGCGTCGGGTGACAGCGGGGTCCAGCCCTGGTGCATCGGAATTGAGTCTGGTGCGGCTACCGGTTGGGTCCTTACTGACTGGATGGAAGATCTCATGCTGCGAGTCCACGACGGTGAAACCTATGACCGCTGGACTGGCTATGGCGACACACGCCTTGCCTTCAACAGTCCAGAGGTCTCACAGGTCCTCACCGAGGCGGAAAAGATTGTGAAGAACGCTGACTACGTCGGTAACGTTCCCGCGATGGCGACCACAACCTTCCAAGACGGAGGTTCTGGGATTGTTGACGGTTCCTGCGCGATGCACAAGCAGGCCTCCTTCATTGGCGGCATTCTCGTGGGTGACCACAATGCAGAGATTGTGACCCCTGAGGACACTGATGTAGAAAACGGCATTACGACGTTCTACTTCCCCGGTGTGACGGCTGACCAGCGTCCCGCGCTGGCAGGAGGAGAGTTCGTCGCGGCCTTCCAGGATCGACCGGAAGTTGAAGCCGTTCAGCGGTATCTCACTTCGCCAGAATGGAATAACAAGAAAGCATCTCTCGGTGGCTGGATTTCACTGAACCAGGGTCTCGACCCTGCCAACGTGGATGACACCGTGAACCGAGCCTCTGTAGAAATCTTGCAGAGTGCGACGCTGATCAAGTTCGATGGGGCAGACCTCATGCCTGCAGGCGTCGGAACGGGATCTTTCTGGACCGAAATGACGGCCTGGGTTGCCGAGGACAAAGCGAACGACGCTGTTCTCGACGCTATTGAGGCCACGTGGCCTGACAGCTAGTCTCACTAGCCTGGCAGAACGTCGGATTAGGGGCCTGTCCCAGCGGGCAGGCCCCTAATCTCCTCAACAGACGTCATTTTTTGATAGGGATGAAGTTTTGACCGAAGCGGTGTGGGAAGTCGTTGCTCCGAACCTGACTCTCCTCCTCATTTCTCTTGCTGTGTTCGGCGCGTTCATCTATGCCGTCTTTTTGATTGGCGCGCGGGCTTCTCTGAAGCAGCAGGAATGGCTTCGCTATGTCGTCTTCTTGGGTCCGGCCAGCGCGCTTCTTCTCATCGGGTTGGTGTACCCGGCTGTTCGGACTGTGATTCTCTCGCTGATGGATCGCAAGAGTGAAAATTTTGTAGGGTTCGACAATTACATCTGGGCTTTTACCCTGCCGGAAATTCAGATAGTCCTGCGAAACACTGCTGTCTGGATTGTTCTTGTCCCGATTGTGTCTACTGTTGTCGGATTAGCCATCGCCTACATGACTGACAGGATGAAGCGAGGTGCATGGGTCAAGTCGTTGATTTTTATGCCGATGGCAATTTCGTTTGTTGGCGCGAGCGTTATTTGGAGATTCGTCTACAACTTCGAGCCCGACCCTGAAAAGCCTGAAATTGGCGTCCTCAGCGCAATAGGTCGATCACTGGGGTGGGAACCGAGGAACTGGCTGTTAGAGGCGCCGCTTAACACTCTCCTCCTCATCGCGGTCATGGTGTGGATTCAGACAGGGTTTGCCATGGTAATTCTCGGCGCAGCTATTCGGAATATTCCGGACGAGATCACTGAAGCTGCCATGCTCGACGGGGCCTCGAACCTGCGACGCTTCCTTCGAGTTACGTTGCCAATGATTCGGGGCACATTGGTGGTCGTTCTGACAACAATCACCATCGCGACACTCAAAGTCTTCGATATCGTGCGGACGATGACCGGCGGGAACTTCCAGACCAACATCATCGCCAATGAGATGTATTCCCAGGCTTTCACGCAGCTCAATTATGGCCAAGGGTCGGCCTTAGCCGTGCTGTTGTTCTTGGCGGTTGTGCCAATTATTTGGTACAACCTGCGACAACTACGACTCGAAAGGTCGGAGCGGTAATGACAGCGACGACTCCGCGACGCGGCCTCACCATTGTGCAGAAGAAAAAGGCGAAAGACATCTTCTCGTCGCCACTGGCTTCGGCAATCGCCATTGTGATTGCAGTGATTTGGACGATTCCCACATTCGGACTGCTGGTCAGCTCAATCCGTCCTGAGGAGGACATCAACAACTCCGGGTGGTGGACCTTCTTTGTCAATCCGTCGTTCTCACTCGAGAACTACAACCAAGTTCTCTTCGAAGGAACCAACGTCAACCCGCCGCTGTTCCAGTACTTCTTCAACAGCTTGGCGGTGACGATTCCCGCGGTGATTTTCCCGATTACTCTCGCGGTTTTCGCCGCCTACGCGCTCGCCTGGTTTGAATTCAAAGGCCGGGATTTCATGTTCTTCACCATTTTTGCCCTCCAAGTGATTCCGCTGCAGCTGGCTCTTGTCCCTCTCCTCCAGTTGTTCTCACGTGGCCTCGTGATTGGTGGCGTGACCTTGATTCCTGATCTGGGAATCACCGGGACCTACATCCCGATTTGGATTGCGCACACCATTTTTGGGCTTCCACTGGCAATCTTCCTATTGCATAACTTCCTTCGACAGATTCCGCGCGAGCTTATTGAGGCTGGTCGCGTCGACGGAGCGAACTGGTTCTCTCTGTTCACTCGAATCGTGCTGCCGCTATCTGTCCCCGCTATCGCGTCCTTCCTGATTTTCCAGTTCCTCTGGGTCTGGAACGACCTGCTGGTGGGATTGACCTTTGGTGCGGGTTCCAAAGACGTCGCGCCGATGACCGTGCGACTGGCGGAGATGGTGGGCACCAGGGGCTCTGGGTGGGAAGTCCT
>CAJXYC010000108.1 GCA_913063365.1 uncultured Cellulomonadaceae bacterium | reverse complement strand
CCGCTTTTGCCACGCTGTTGGCTCCTTTGCCGTTACGAACGAGGTGTACACCTGTGCCGCAAGTGTAAACACTCAGATAACACTATGTCCACTAGGACCGAGTTCTTTACCGAAACGTTATGCGGAAGTGAACGTTAGAAGCTGTGGCCGTTGCGGTGACCCGCAACTCCGTCGGTAGTGATCTCTTCGGGGGCAGGCGCTGGCGTATCTAAGACGAACCACACGGCCCGGACCTCTTGATCTCCAGAGTTCCAGAAGCGGTGTGGGATTTGAGAGTCGAATGCGAGTGAATCGCCCGGTCCGAGCTGAGATTCACTAAAGCCCACCTGCACATTGAGCGTGCCGGAAAGTATGACCCCATATTCTCGACCGGAGTGGCGGATGAAGTCCTCTGGCGGATTGCCTCCAGGATTCGGCGCATAGATCACTTCAAGAAATTCTGAGCCCTCCTCGGGCTTTGCCGTTAGTCGCTCCCAACGGGGCCCTAACTGCATCTTCAGGCTCGGTCGAACCCCGCGACGAAGGACAATGCCGGACTCATCGAGCGGGCCGCCTTCTGCCGTCACACTCGCCTCATCGGGTGCCTCGGCTACGACCGAGCCAGAGGGGGTGCTGGTGTCTTCGAAGAGGCTGTCCATCGAGACCCCGAGGATGCTCACCACGTTGTAGAGAGAGCGCACACTGAATGAGGCGAGACCGCGCTCCACTTGGGAGACGTGACTGGCAGAAACATCGACTCGACGGGCAAGTTCCCGAACAGAAATGCCGGCCGCTTCGCGAGCAATCCGAATCCGGTCGCCCACGGTGGCCCATTCCTGGGACGTATCTAGTTCAGCCACAGTGCTGTCTTTCCGTTAAGGGTGTCCTCATTCTAACTACTGTTATCTGCCACTGAACACTCGCCCAGGAAATGGTGGCTGTGGATAAAGGTCCTCGCCGTGGCGACCGTCTTTCTACTCTCCCGTGTATGACTCGATGGCTCACCACTCTTGCGTCCCCAACCTTTCACCCCGGAAACCGGGGGGATGTGCCCGGGTGGGTTCTTATTGGCATCAGCAAATGACAGATGAACGCGCTCGATTGGTAGATTGCTCCTGTCGTTGACTCCTCAAATTCGTCCCTGAATGTGACGAATTCTCCACGGGGATAAGAGAACCCGAGGGTGCATAAGGTGCACTTCACCACGTCACAAGTAACTGACGTATTGCACACTAGAGGAATGAAGCTCAGCGCTGAGATGAGACGATGCCTTGACCAGTCAGTACTTTGCTGGGTCGCAACGGCCAATGATTACGGACGGCCCAATGTCAGCCCAAAGGAGGTTTTCTCCTCTGACCTAACCCGAATTCTCATCGCTCACATTGCTTCTCCCAAGACGGTGCGCAACATCGAGGTAAATCCTCAGGTAATGGTGTCGGTAGTGGATGTCTTCGCTCAACAGGGTTGGCAGTTTGCAGGAGAAGCTTCGTTGGTTTGGGCTGACTCACCAGGATTTGACGAGGTGGTCAGGCCGCTAAACGCCATTACTCAAGGTCTTTATCCGATGAAGGCTGTCCTGGTTGTGGCCGTTCAGGAGGCAAAGCGAATCGTTGCCCCCTCTTCCTGGTTGTTTCCCGATCGACCATCAAGCCTTGTTCGCAAGGAAGTGCTGTCGCGGTATGGAGTTCAAGAACTTTAGGTCGAGAAGCTGGGCCGCCTATCGTCTTGGCCGCATCACGAGAAGTCTCGTCAAGACCTGCATCGGACCCAACTCTTAGACCTCAGTTTTACGGCTGGGGACAGTTCTCGAGGCTAACTCGGACAATCTTCTAGTCTCCTTTCCAAGGGGTAGCCCCGAGGAGAGGAGCAAGTCATGGGCACGTTATGCAGTAGTCACCTCACGAGGGTGCGGCGAGGAGAAAAAGGTGATGTCCCTGGTTGGGTCCTGATTACCTTGATGACAGCGGGTCTCGTTATTGGTGTCTGGACCGCAGCAGGTCCGGCGCTCTCTGGAGTGTTCGATCAAGCAATCAGCCGTGTCACCTCGTTCTGAGGGAGTTCGTGGCAATGCCCCGGCCGAGTTTGTCTTGGTGGGAACTCTTCTCACGGCGCTGGCGCTCGGCGTTATTCACGTGGCGCTCGTCATTCACGTTCGACATATCCTCCACGCCTCCGCGTGGGAAGGAGCCCGGTATGCCAGCTACTACGGCACGACGTTTGCCGAGGGCCGGGCTCTGACGGTTGACCTCATCAGCGAGGCTCTCTCCGACTCCTACGCCCAGGCAGTGTCGGTCCGCTCCAGCAACGTTGGCAATCAACCCGCGGTGACGGTTCAGGTCCGTGCGCCAATACCCACTGTTGGCCTCTGGAGCCTGGGAGGTGAAGTGAATGTCCAGGCAGCCGTGCCACTCGAGGCGCCGGGGTAGCAGCGGTCGCGCCTCTCTCGAATTCCTTGTAACCGGAATAGTTCTCTTTGTTCCTCTCCTGTGGGGCGCAATCGTTCTTCTGGAAATCCAGAAAGCATCGATGGCCACAGACGCGGCTGCCAGGCAGGCGGTGCGGGTGTTTACTCAGAGCACCTCACTCGATAGCGCTGGTCGGCGTGTGCAGCTCGCGGTGGCCAGCACACTTGGCGACTTCGGAGTGTCCTCTCCACATCAGATAGACGTGGAGTGCCAGCCGCGCTCGGCCTGCCTTCTTCCTGAATCGTGGGCAGTGGTGACTGTCAGCACCGATGTACCACTTGTGGGAATACCCGCGCTGCCTGTTTCCATCCCCTCTGCGGTCCCCGTTGACGGCACTGCGGCTGCACAGGTGTCGTCATATCGGGGTATTCCGTGAACTCGCAAGGATCTATCCTCCCGCTCGTCGCAGGGCTCTTAGCGCTCTCGCTCGCGGCTGCGATGGGGGTGGTGTCGGTGACATCTCTGACCATCACTCGGCATCGGCTAGTGGCGCTCGCGGAAGCTACCGCGCTTCATGCTGCGGACTCGTTCGACCCTGCAGGGGTGATTCGGGTGGGCATTGAAGCAGATGTCGTTCTCACCGACGAGGGTGTTCGTTGGAGTGCCTCGCAGTTTCTCGCCCAACACCCGGCGGTGGCCATAGACGAGGTGTCACTGGTCCAGGCGGGAACGCCTGACGGGCGCCGGGCCCGGGTTGTGCTCAGAGCGGTGTGGACCACGCCGGTGTGGTCAGAGTTTGTTCCACTCGAGATTCCACTCCAGGCCGAATCCCTCTCGCGCTCGGTGATTCGCTAAGCGCGTTTGATCGTTATCTGGACGCACGCAGGTTTCACTGTGACACTGGAGGCATGACCGAATTACGCGGAGCATCCATTCTTCTTGTCGGCGCGAGCGGTGGCCTTGGCCGTGAAATGGCCACACTGCTACACGACCGAGGAGCATTACTCACTCTGGCCGGGCGCAACGAAGAATCTCTTCGGGCTGTTGGTGTCCCGGGAGCGATTGTCACCGGTGATGTCACCCAGTCGGGTGTGCCGGAGAAGTTTGTGCAGGCTGCCCTTGACGCGCACGGAAAACTAGACGGCGTCATCTATGCCGCCGGTGCGGTGGCCTTTGGCCCCGCCAGCGAAGTGGCCGA
>CAJXYC010000107.1 GCA_913063365.1 uncultured Cellulomonadaceae bacterium | reverse complement strand
CGGGATGCGCACACTGATCAACGACTACGCGAGCCGCGAGCGCACCCGGATGATCCTCCACGGTGCGCTGCTGATTTCGACGATCGCCATTTTGATCCTCGGAACGCTCACCATCTACGCGTTTGACCCCTGCCCGGCAGGCTCCCCCGCCGAGCTGTTGCCCTCGTTCTGTGGCGCAGCCGGCTAACCGAGTGAGGAATGAGGAGATATGACAACTACCGACCACGCACCAGTGTCGAGCACGACTGACGAGAACGGGATTACCACCCACGTCCACGAGTTCGACGTTGTCATCGTGGGTGCCGGTGGTGCGGGAATGCGTGCTGCTATCGAAGCAGGTCCGCACGCGAAGACCGCGGTCATCTCCAAGCTCTACCCCACCCGCTCCCACACCGGAGCAGCGCAGGGCGGTATGGCGGCGGCGCTGGCCAACATCGAGGACGACTCCTGGGAGTGGCACACTTTCGACACGGTGAAGGGTGGCGACTACTTGGTCGACCAGGATGCCGCGGAGATTCTCGCCCGTGAAGCGATCGACGCGATTATCGACCTGGAGAACATGGGTCTGCCGTTTAACCGCACCCCTGAAGGGAAAATCGACCAGCGTCGTTTCGGTGGCCACACCCGCGATCACGGTAAGGCTCCGGTTCGCCGTTCCTGCTACGCCGCCGACCGCACCGGTCACATGATCCTCCAGACGCTGTATCAAAACTGCGTCAAGCTCGGCATCAACTTCTTCAACGAGTTCTACGTCCTCGACCTCATCCTGGTTCCCGACTCGTCGCAGAAAGCCAAGAAGGGTGGCAAGGAGCCCCAGCGCGCTGCCGGGGTCGTCGCCTACGAGCTCGCCACCGGCGACATCCACGTGTTCCACGCCAAGTCCGTCGTGTTCGCCACGGGTGGTTTTGGAAAGATCTACAAGACCACCTCGAACGCCCACACGCTCACCGGCGACGGCGTGGGAATCATCTGGCGCAAGGGCATCCCGCTGGAGGACATGGAGTTTTTCCAATTCCACCCCACAGGTCTCGCGGAGCTGGGGATTCTTCTCACCGAGGGGGCCCGTGGTGAGGGGGCGATTTTGCGTAACGCCTCGGGTGAGCGGTTTATGGAGCGCTACGCACCGACCATTAAAGACCTCGCACCGCGCGACATCATCGCCCGCTGTATGGTCCAAGAGGTCCAAGAAGGCCGCGGTGCGGGGCCGAATAAGGACTACGTGCTGCTCGACTGCACCCACCTGGGTGCAGAGGTGCTCGAAACCAAGCTTCCCGACATCACCGAGTTTGCGCGGACCTATTTAGGCGTCGACCCGGTGCACGAGCCCGTTCCCGTGATGCCGACGGCGCACTACGCGATGGGGGGTATTCCCACCAACGTCAAAGCCGAAGTGCTGGCCGATAACGACACCGTCGTCAAGGGCCTCTACGCCGCGGGTGAATGTGCCTGTGTGTCCGTCCACGGGTCCAACCGCCTGGGAACCAACTCGCTGCTGGATATCAACGTGTTCGGTAAGCGGGCGGGTCAATTCTCGGTGGAATACGCCAACGATGCCGATATGCCCGAGCTTCCCGCCGACCCGGCAGCAGAGGTCCGCAGCCTGATTGCCGAAACTCTCTCCGCCGACGGGCCAGAGCGCATCGCTCCGATTCGTAAAGAGCTCCAAGAAGAGATGGACAAAAACGCCCAGGTGTTCCGCACCGACCAGTCGCTGACTGAGGTGGGTAAGACCATCTTTGAGCTGCGAAACCGCTACCAGCAGATCGGTATCCAGGACCGCGGCAAGCGGTTCAACACCGACCTGCTGGAGGCCATTGAGCTCGGATTCCTGCTGGACATCTCCGAGGTCGTCGTGGCGTCGGCGAAAAACCGGGAGGAGAGTCGCGGTGGTCATATGCGCGACGACTTCCCCGACCGCGACGACGAGAGGTTCATGGTCCACACCATGGCCTACCTCACTGGTGACCCCAAATCCTCAACCGTTGACGACCACGTCACTATTGATTGGAAACCGGTCGTCATCACCAACTACCAGCCGATGGAGAGGAAGTACTAATGACGATTATCGATTCACCCATCGACAGCTCTCTCGACACGGCATCGACCGGTGCCGCGGCGGCCGAGGTTCCCTCGTTTACCGTCACCTTCATCATCCGCCGGTTCAACCCGGAAACCGACGCCGAGCCGTTCTGGCAGGACTTCGACGTCGAGCTCTACGCCAGCGACAAGGTCCTCGATGGCCTGCACAAGATCAAGTGGGACATGGACGGTTCGCTCTCGTTCCGCCGCAGCTGCGCCCACGGTGTCTGCGGATCTGACGCGATGCGCATCAACGGCCAAAACCGCCTGGCCTGCAAAACCCTCATTAAGGATCTCGATGTGTCCGAGCCGGTCTACATCGAAGCGATCAAGGGTCTGCCGCTGGAAAAAGACCTCATTGTCGACATGGAGCCGTTTTTCGAGTCGTACCGCCAGGTTCAGCCCTTCCTGCAGGCGAGCTCAAAGCCCGAAAAAGAGCGCCTGCAGTCGCCCGAGGAGCGCGCTCGCTTCGACGACACCACTAAGTGCATCCTCTGTGCTGCCTGCACGTCGAGCTGCCCGGTGTTCTGGACCGACGGACAGTACTTTGGCCCCGCCGCCATCGTCAACGCCCACCGGTTCATCTTCGACTCGCGTGACGAAGCCGCCGATGTTCGCCTCGAAATCCTCAACGACAAAGAAGGTGTCTGGCGCTGCCGCACCACCTTCAACTGCACCGAGGCCTGCCCGCGGGGTATCGAGGTGACCAAGGCCATCGCCGAGGTCAAGCAGGCCATCCTGCGCGGCGGAGCCTAACCACTTGCTTCGTATCGCCTCGATTAACGTCAACGGCGTGCGCGCGGCCTACCGCAAGGGCATGGCCGACTGGGTCGCAGGAAGCGGCGCCGACATCCTCACCCTCCAAGAGGTGCGCGCGGAAACGCCAGATCTGGAAAAACTCATCGACGACGGGTGGCACATCGCTCACGATGCCTGCAGCCAGAAAGGCCGCGCGGGAGTTGCCATTGTCTCGAAGCTCCCCTTTTTCGAAGTGCGCACGAACCTCGGGCCAGAGTCGGTGGACACGTCTGGTCGGTGGATCGAAACCGACATCAGCACGCCCGGGGGCAACACGCTGACGCTGGTGAGTGCGTATGTGCACTCCGGCGAAGCAGGAACGCCCAAGCAGGACGCGAAATACGAATTTCTCGACCACATGGACACCCGAATGAAGGAGCTCGGTGCAATCGACCATGCCCTGGTCACGGGGGATTTGAACGTTGGCCACCGCTGGTTGGATATCCGCAACTGGAAGGGCAACCGGAAGAACTCAGGGTTCCTTCCCGAAGAGCGCGAATACTTCGACCGCTGGTTGGGTCACGAAGACGACTCCGACTACAACACCGGCAGCAATGGCCGATTTGTCGATGTGGGGCGCAAAGTCTCGGGGGAAGTCGAAGGTCCCTATTCGTGGTGGAGCTTCCGCGGAAAAGCCTTCGACAACGACACCGGTTGGCGTATCGACTACCACCTGGCCACCCCCGCACTGGCGGACACGGTGACCAACTACCGCATTGACCGGGCTCCGAGCTATGACACTCGCTGGTCAGACCACGCTCCGGTTGTCGCCGACTACGACATCTAGTCGACTACTGTGGTCGAGGTGAGCACACCCCGCCTGTTTTCTGG
>CAJXYC010000106.1 GCA_913063365.1 uncultured Cellulomonadaceae bacterium | reverse complement strand
TTCAATATCGCGCCAGAGCCGTCTGATGTGGGAGATCCGTCGTTTGTGGAGGGGGTCTCCACACACGTCTCTGCCGAGGAGCGGGGCACCCTCGAGGCCATGCTGACATCAGCAGGCCTGGTGGACCTAGTCCGACCGCAGCTCCCCGAGGGCTACACCTACTGGGACTACACCCAAGGAAAATTCCGAAAAAACCACGGTATGCGAATCGATTTTCTCTTCGGCAATAAGGGCTTGAGCGAACAGGTCAATGAGGTCTCGATTGAGCGTGAGCAGCGCACCGGCGAACAACCAAGCGACCACGTTCCCGTTGTGGTGGATATCGCCGAAGAGGCTGACGACTTTGACTCGCCCATGGTGTTCTAGGCCCGGTGGAGAATAGGCAGATGACATCTCATTCCCGAGGGTTCGCAAGCGACAACCAAGCAGGTGTGCATCCAGAAATCATGGAAGCCCTGCAAAGGGTGAATTCCGGGCATCAAGCGTCCTATGGATACGACGAGGTCACCGGAAAACTCCAGCAGACCATTCGCGATCACTTTGGCGAGCGCGCGGAAGTCTTTCCGGTCTTCAATGGCACTGGTGCGAATGTCACAGCCCTGACTGCCGCCATGCCCCGGTGGGGTGCGGTGATTGCGACTGACTCTGCTCATATCCACACCGATGAGGGTGGGGCGCCGGAGCGAGTGAGTGGCCTGAAGCTGCTCACGTCACCTGCCGTCGAGGGGAAACTGACCCCCGAGGGTCTGCTCGCCCACGCAGGTGGTCGAGGCGATGAACACCACGCTCAACCCCTGGCGGTCTCCATTACCCAATCGACCGAACTGGGAACGGTTTATTCACCAGACGAGATTGCTGAGCTCGCGAGCCTGGCTCACGAACGGGGCATGGTCTTTCACCTCGATGGCGCACGTATCTGGAATGCGGCAGCAGCACTTGGGATGAGCTTCACAGAGTTCACCACTGATGTCGGGGTCGACTTAGTGAGCCTTGGGGCGACGAAGAATGGGGCGATGGCCGCGGAGGCCATCGTGGTGATTAACCCGGACGTGGTGGAGGGAATGCTCTATCTGCGGAAGTTCACCATGCAGCTTGCCTCAAAGATGCGGTTTATCTCTGCGCAACTGCAGACTCTTTTTGACGACGAACTAGGAATTCGTTCAGCCACCCACGCCAACACAATGGCGAAGCTGCTTCGCTCCTCCTTGGAGCAAAAAATTTCTGATGGCGAGATTTCTGGGTTGGAGTTTTCCCAGCCCACCGAGGCCAATGGTGTTTTTGCCGTCATGCCAAACGCCGCAGCCGATGCGCTTCGCGAGCACGTGGCCTTTTATGACTGGGATCGCGCGCGGGGCGAGGTGCGGTGGATGTGCTCGTTCGACACCACCGAGGACGACATCAACCGATTCGTTGATCAGATTGCGACAGTGCTTCCTGGCTAACGCCAGTCCGGAGCAATCTCCTCAAGCGGTTTTCTCGTCCGTGGCGCTTTCTCGCGCTCCTGGAGTTTTTCAGAGAGCGTCGATGGGTCTCCTTCGGGTCCGACCGCAATCACAGCCCAGGGGGTATGGGATTCGTCAAGGCCGAGAGCAGCCCGCACCGCTTCTTTATCGAAGCCTCCCATCTGATGAGTCACAAGCCCCATGCTGGTGGCCTGCACACTGAGGTGAGCAGCAGCCTGGCCGACGTCGTAGACGGCCCACTTCTCCGGGCTACCGTCCTCGGTCAACATTTTGGCGACGTTCACAATCAAACACGCGGGGTCACCAGCCCAGGCTTGGTTTCCAGAGGCGAGGGCGTCAAATACCTGTCGGTGGAGTTCCGTTCCCCGCCTTGCCACATACAGCCGCCAGGGTTGGGAGTTTGAGGAAGACGCTGACCACCGTGCTGCTTCGAGCAGGGAACCAATCTGTTCATCCGTCAGCTCCGCATCAGCATCGAAGGCTCTGGGGCTGTGCCGGTTGGCAAGCACCTCCGCGATGGGAAAGTCGGTGGTCGCTGTCTTATCCATGTCTACTCCGCTGGGGTTGAGGGTGCTGGCTCGTCGAGCGTAAAGGGAGCGAGCTCCAAGCCCGATGAATCCTCAGCAATATCCACCTTCACGGTGTCGCCATCGTGAATTTCTCCCGCGAGCAGTTTGGTCGCCAAGGCGTCATCAATTTCTTTTTGCATGAGTCGACGCAGTGGCCTCGCACCATAGGTGGGGTCATATCCGTGGTCGGCCAGCCACGAGCGCGCAGCCGGTGTAACCGCGAGTTCTAGGCGTCGTTCGGCGAGGCGTTCCTGGAGTCGATCAATAGTGATTTCGACAATCTGACCGAGGTCTTCTGTCGACAGCGTCGAGAACACCACAATGTCATCGAGCCTGTTGACAAACTCCGGCTTGAAAGCCTTCCGAACCTCGTCCTCGACAGACTGCACCTTCTCCGGCCACGACAGTGCCGAATCCATCAGATAGGACGAGCCGAGGTTTGAGGTGAGAATCAAAATGGTGTTCTTGAAGTCCACCGTTCGGCCTTGACCATCAGTCAAACGCCCGTCGTCCAAGACCTGGAGGAGGAGGTCAAAGACCTCCGGGTGGGCCTTCTCCACTTCATCGAGAAGAATCACCGAATACGGCCGGCGACGGACTGCCTCCGTGAGTTGGCCTCCTTGTTCGTATCCGACATAACCAGGAGGAGCACCAATCAGACGCGAGACAGCAAATTTCTCCCCGTATTCACTCATGTCGATGCGGACGAGAGCTTTCTCGTCGTCAAAGAGGTAATCGGCAAGCGCCTTGGCAAGCTCGGTCTTTCCCACGCCGGTTGGTCCGAGGAAGAGGAATGACCCGGTGGGACGTCCAGGATCGGCCAGCCCAGCCCGACTCCGGCGCACCGCTTCACTAACCGCGCTGACGGCGTCTTTTTGTCCCACAAGTCGCTTCGCAAGCTCACTTTCCAGATGAAGAAGTCTTTCCGTTTCTCCTTGGGTGAGTTTGTCGACCGGGATTCCGGTCCACGCGGCCACCACGGCGGCAATATCGGTGTCGGTGACTTGGTCATTCACCATCCGCTCTTCAGAGCGTTCACCGGATTCTGCCTGCTGGATGTTCTTTTCGATTTCTGGGATGACTTCGTAGTTGAGCTTCGAGGCTTCCTGGTAGTCGCCCTCCCGCATCGCTCGGTCGAGCTCAATGCGGGCATCGTTGAGGCGAGTCTTCAAATCACCCACTCCTTGGAGTGAAGCTTTTTCTTCCGCCCAGCGCGACTGGAGCTTCTCGAGTTCTTCTTCACGCTCGGCCATGTCTTCACGCAGTTTGGCGAGGCGTTCTTTCGAGGCGTCGTCTTTTTCTTTCTTCAGAGCAAGCTCTTCGATCTTCATCCGGTCGACAGTCCGACGGAGCTCATCAATCTCCATCGGGGAGGATTCGATTTCCATCTTGAGTCGACTGGCTGCCTCATCAATCAAGTCGATGGCTTTATCTGGAAGTTGCCGGGCGGTGATGTAGCGGTTGGAGAGCGTAGCCGCAGCGACCAGAGCGCTATCGGCGATGGCCACACGGTGGTGTGCTTCATAGCGCTCTTTCAACCCACGGAGAATCGCGACAGTATCTTCAACGCTTGGCTCCCCGACAAACACCTGCTGGAAGCGGCGCTCGAGCGCCGCATCTTTTTCGATGTATTCGCGGTACTCGTTCAGGGTGGTGGCGCCAATCAGGCGCAGCTCCCCTCGCGCAAGCATGGGTTTTAGCATGTTGGCCGCAGCGACCGATCCCTCGCCACCTCCGGCTCCCATGAGCGTATGAAGCTCGTCAACGAAGGTGATGATCTCTCCCTCAGCGTCGTTGATTTCTTTCAAGACAGCCTTCAGGCGCTCTTCGAACTCGCCTCGGTATTTGGCGCCAGCA
>CAJXYC010000105.1 GCA_913063365.1 uncultured Cellulomonadaceae bacterium | reverse complement strand
ACGTTTCCGCGCTGGGATTCTGTGGCCTCGTTATAGGCCTTGCAGAACTCCATAATGTTCACGCCGTGTTGACCAAGCGCCGGGCCCACCGGGGGGGCCGGGTTTGCCTGGCCGGCTTGAATCTGGAGCTTAATCAGCCCCGCGACTTTCTTCTGAGCCATTTTTTTCCTTACTTTCCTCGAGTGTGATTGCTCACACGCTCCCGCATCTCAGGCGTTCCCTGAGCGCGGTGATTTAGAGCTTCGCGACCTGTTCGAAGCCAAGCTCCACAGGGGTTTCACGTTCAAACAGTGAGACCAAAACCGTGAGCTTAGCGTTCTCGGGCTTGATTTCACTAATAGTTCCAGGCAGACCCGCGAAGGATCCTTCCTTAATGGTGATCGTTTCACCGACCTCGAAGTCCACTTCGGCTGGCACCATCCGGGGCTGCGCGCCACCGGCAGTGGCGGCGGGACCCTTCGGAGCGGGAGCTTCTGCCACCTGAACGGTCGATTTCAGCATCTCGAATGCTTCGTCAAAACGCAGTGGCGTGGGGTTGTGGGCGTTTCCGACAAAGCCCGTCACACCCGGGGTGTGCTTCACCGCTGACCAGGAGTCTTCGTTCAGATCCATGCGGACAAGCACGTAGCTAGGAATCCGAACCCGGGTCACCAGCTTCCGCTGGCCGTTCTTGATTTCCACGACATCTTCCATCGGGACCTGGACTTCAAATATGAAGTCCTCCATGGCGAGCGACACTTTGCGGTTTTCAATGTTTTGCTTGACGCGCTTTTCAAACCCGGCATACGAGTGCACGACGTACCACTTGCCCGGCTTCCGGCGCAGTTCCTTCCGGAAATCGGCGTAGGGGTCCTCGTCCGTGAGGTCGGCGGCGGGTGCTGGTTCGACAGACTCTGCAGGTTCTTCGGCTGCAGCGTTATCGGCCGGCGCTTCTTCGGCCGGCGCTTCTTCGGTGGTGGTGTCCTCGGTCACGACCGGGTGCTCTGAGGTCCAGGTGTCCTGTTCGTCAGTGGTGGCTTCGACAGAGGCATTTGCTTGGTCCATGGAATCAATGTCGAGGGCGTCTTCGACCACGGCGTCTGCTTCGGGGTCAGTGGCGGAGTCGAGAGAAGCGATTGATTCGCCGTAGTTGGTGGCGTCGTCGTCGACCACGTGCATGGCGACAGACTCCGCGGCGTCCGAGCCGTGGATTTCCTCACTCAAGATGTTGCCCTCTTGGGCTTCGTCTTCTTCTGAGGACTGTTCGGCGGCGGTGGCCGCGTCGATGTCTTTCAAGTGATCGTCCGACACTGTGTACCTATCCAAATCGTGTGGGGTCTAGAACAGGGCTGACCCGTCTCCAAAAATCCAGGAAATTCCCCAACCAAAGAACAAGTCAAACAGGGTGATGATGCCCATCATGATCAGCACAAACACCAACACCACGAGGGTGTAGTTGACCAGTTCACTTCTGGTGGGGGTGACGACTTTTCGTAGCTCGTCGATGACCTGGCGAATAAACAGCCCCAGGCGCGCAAGCGCGCCACGGGGTTCACGCCCGTCACTAGCGGGTGCCTTATAGGCATCCGGGTCGGGGAGGTTTGTCGCCACGGTCATCCTCACGTCATACGTCGTCGGGGTATCCCCCTATTCTGGCCCGCTCTGGCTGGAGATGCATGTGAGCTTGCCAGCCTGCGGGCTGGGGACCAGGTGAACCTGGTCCCCGACCTGCAAGGGTCTTACTTCAGAGCGACTGTTCCGCCAGCGGCTTCGATCTGCTCTTTGGCCTTCTCGGCGGTTTCCTTGTCGGCACCCTCCAGGACAGTTCCTGGAGCGCCGTCAACGAGCGCCTTGGCTTCGCCGAGGCCGAGGCTCGTGAGAGCGCGGACCTCTTTGATGACCTGGATCTTCTTGTCGCCGGCTGATTCCAGCACGACGTCGAAGGAGTCCTTCTCCTCGGCGGCGTCGCCGCCGCCGTCGCCGGCAGCGGGAGCAGCGCCCGCGGCCGCCACAGCAACCGGGGCTGCTGCGGTGACCTCGAAGGTCTCCTCAAACTTCTTTACGAATTCACTGAGCTCAATGAGCGAGAGGTTCTTGAACTCCTCAATGAGGTCGTCGGTGGACATTTTGGCCATGATTTCTCCTTGGTTGGGTGGTGCAGGGACTATGCGTCCTGGGTTTCTTTCTGCTGACGCAGTTGGTCAATAGCGCGCGCCGCTTGGTTTTGCGGAGCGGTGAACATGTAGGCGGCGGCGTAGAGCGAGGCTTTCATCGCTCCTGCGAGCTTGCCAAGAAGCACCTCGCGGGATTCGAGCTTCGCAAACGCGTCTACTTCGGTGGCGCTTAAGGCAGCGCCTTCGAAGTAGCCTCCCTTGATCACCAGCGCGGGGTGGTCCTTGGCGAAGTTTCTCAGCGCTTTCGCTGCGGCCACGGGGTCGCCGTGGACGAAGGTGAGCGCGGAGGGTCCGACCAGGAGCTCGTCGAGCTCCGAAATTCCGGCTTCTTTGGCCGCAATTTTGGTCAGGGTGTTCTTCACCACGGCATAGGTGGCATCGGTGCGGAGAGAACCGCGGAGCTCTTTGAGCTCCGTGACACTCAAGCCTCGATACTCCGTCAGCCACACCGCAGACGACTCACGAAAATGGGTCGTGAGTTCTGCGACAGTTGCTTCCTTCGTCGCCATGGGTCTCCTTGGTTTCGGGTGGTGCTAGGAAGACCGGGCATAAAAAATGCTCCGGCGCATGCGCACGGAGCAATGTCTCTGTGTCACCTGCGCGGGCCTAGAGGTTTCCCTCTACCTTCGGCGACGTCGTATGAGCGGTCACTGCCGGCGGTCTTCGGTGACTAAATAGTACGCAGAGCATGTCGTGTGGGGCAAATCGAGATTGGAATTATGTGGGCGTGGTGTTGAACACCCACCGCCGAATAACAAAGAAATTCCCCACAAGAACAACCACAATTGCCACAGCATTGGCGAGCTCTGGAATAAGCCCCACCCTCACGAGGAGTTCCAGCAAGCCGAGCTGGACAAACAAGGCGAGGAGATATGCCACGGCGTAACGGGCAAAGATTCCTCGTGAACGCTCCTCGGGCCGGAAAACCAGCCGGAGGTTGATGAAGAAACTGATTGCGATCCCGCTTACATATCCGACCGCCGAAGCCAAGAGGTAAGAAATTCCTGCGGAATAGAGGAGAAGGAACAGGGTGTAGTTCACCACCGTGGCCACACCGCCTGCCACTGCAAAACCCATGAACTGGGCAAGAGATGAGCGCGCCTGGCTCACCGAAAAAACGCTTTCGCCACTCTCAACACGCCCTGTTTCCATGGCACTCGGTGGCTTAACCCTGACTGTCCCGCAAAGCTTGCCTGATTCTCCAGATACCAGTGGAAATTTCTCAACAAAGCTTCCCTGTTGGAAAACTGGGGAGCAAAACCAAGATTTTTCTTTGCTTTTTCGATTGAGACGTAAGAATCCTTGACGGCTGTCTCGTAAACCCATGGATAAAGGGGAGAGAGGTTCAACCGGTCAAGACCTCGCAACACCCAAATCGCTGGCATCGCTGGTAGGGACTTCACTGACTTTCCGAAACCAGCTTCGTCCAACACCGCCTGGAAATCATCGCGAAACGTTCCAAACTCCTCGGCTCCGATGTTGTAGACGTCGTTTGCCAAATCCACCGGCGCGGTTAGAGACAACCAGATGGCAGAAACAAGATCTGCCACGTCCAGGTACTGATAGAGGTTGCGCCCGCTGCCCGGTATCGGAAAGTGATGCCCACTTGCGGCCCAGTCGAAAAGAAGCGCGAAGACCCCCAAGCGTTCTGGGCCGATAAAGGATTTCGGGCGAAGAATAGTGACGGGAAAACTCGATCGAAAACTAGCAGCCATCTCCTCGGCGGCAATCTTGGTTCTCCCGTAGGGGCCGACTCCCACGAGCTCGTGCTCCTCAAGAATGGG
>CAJXYC010000104.1 GCA_913063365.1 uncultured Cellulomonadaceae bacterium | reverse complement strand
CCCTATGACACACACCATTTCCGAAAAGGATCTCTCGCGGTGGACAACTGAACTTGTGGCGAGTTGGGGATATTCCGCTACTGACGCGGCCTACATCGCCGACACTTTGGTGGACTCCAACCTCCGAGGCATCGACTCGCACGGTGTCATGCGACTGACGGCCTACCGCGACCGTATTAGCCACGGCCTCATCGACCCCGCCGCGACATGTGAGACGACGGTAAGGGGTGCAACGGCTCGCATCACGGCAGACCGCGTGGCCGGCCAGCTAGCCGCACGGGAGGCCTGCACCGCAGCTGCCACTATCGCGAAAGAGCTTGGGGTCGCCGTTGTCACAGTCTCGAAGAGTGCTCACTTCGGAGCGGCTGGCTATTTCGCCAGAGAACTAGCCGAACAGGGCCTTTTCAGTATGGTCACCGCCAACACAGAACCAATCGTGGTGCCCTTTGGTGGTCGTCGAGCACTGCTTGGAACAAATCCGATTGCGTTCGCCGCACCCACTGAGTCGGGAGTGGTCAGCGTCGACATGGCCACGAGTCAGGCCGCGATGGGCAAGGTGTACAGCGCTCGACTCTCCGACACCCCCATCCCCAGCGACTGGGGCGTGGACGACGATGGGCAGCCCTCCACTGACCCGCACGCTGTCCAAGCCCTGCTGCCCGCCGCCGGCCCGAAGGGATACGGACTGAGCTTCTTTGTCGAAATGCTCTCCGGCGTGCTGTCCGGATCTGCGATTAGCCACGGTGTAGGCAACATGTATCACGACTTTGACCGAGGCCAAGATGTGGGCCACTTCATTTTGGCGATCTCCATCGACGAATTCATGCCACGCGCAGAATTCGAAGCCCGAGCTGAGAGCCTCATCGCCCTGGCCCACAACACCGAACCCGTATCTGCCGATCGTCCGGTATTGGTTCCAGGGGAACCGGAACTTCTCACCGCGGCCAAGCGGCGCGAGGAGGGAATCCCCCTCAGCGACGAAGTGGTGGAAGAACTGACCGCACTGGGCGCCGCCACAGACGTCCCGTGGCCAGGGGCTAACTAGCTCGCTGGTTCCCGAGAAAACTCAGTTACTAGTCGACGGCGACTGGCGCTAGGCGTCGGAGCTGCGTGACATGGCCAGGAGTCAGCTCCTCCAAGCTGGCGACACCCAACAAACGCATTGTCCGCGTCATTTCGTCGCGCAGAATTTCGAGAGCGCGCTCCACACCCTGCTGGCCTCCGGCCATCAGACCGTAGAGATACGCCCGACCAATGAGGGTAAACCGTGCGCCCATCGCAACGCTCGCTACGATGTCGGCCCCCGACATAATGCCGGTGTCGATGTGTACCTCGAGGTCTTTTCCGACTTCCGCGACCACTTTCGGCAGCAGATGGAACGGGATTGGAGCCCGGTCGAGCTGGCGACCCCCGTGGTTTGACAAGACAATTCCGTCGACTCCCATTTTCGCGAGCCGCTTGGCATCGTCGACGGTTTGAACACCCTTAACGACGATTTTTCCTGGCCACTGGGAGCGGACCCACGCCAGATCGTCGTAGTCGACTGTCGGGTCGAACATCGCGTCGAGAAGTTCTGCGACGGTCCCCGACCACGACGACAGCGAAGCAAAATTCAGTGGCGGCGTCGTGAGGAAATCCCACCACCACCAGGGCCGAGGCACCGCATTGGCAATGGTCTTCAACGTCAAAGCCGGTGGAATGGAAAAGCCGTTGCGCTTGTCGCGCAAGCGAGCACCCGCGACCGGAACATCTACGGTCACCTGGAGGGTGTCACAACCTGCCTCCGCCGCTCTGCTCACCAACTCCATCGACCGATCGCGGTCTTTCCACATATACAGCTGGAACCAGTTACGTCCGCCCGGAGCCGCCTCTTTGACCTCTTCGATTGACGCGGTGCCCATGGTGGACAGTGCAAAGGGGATACCGAAGCGTTCGGCGGCTCGAGCTCCGGCAAACTCCCCTTCGGTCTGCATCATGCGAGTGAAGCCTGTCGGGGCAATGCCCACGGGCATCTCCACAGGAGCACCCAGCACGTCCCACCGGGTCGACACCTCGGAGACGTCTCTCAAAATGGCGGGGTTGAACTCAACGTCCGAAAACGCTTGGCGCGCTCGCGCCAGGCTCAGCTCTGCCTCGGCGGCGCCTTCGGTGTAGTCGAAGGGGGCTTGGGGGGTGCGGCGCTGGGCAATGGTGCGGAGGTCGTGAATAGTGAGCGCCCGCTGGAGGCGTCTGGTTTTTCCATTCCACACCGGCGTCCGGAACTTCAGCAGTGGAGCGAGGTCTTTCGGGTTCGGAAACTGCCGCTTGACCATGAAAACTCCTTTGCCTGCAGGTGCGGGCATCAGCTTAACTGGTGGCGAAAATCTTTCCCTGACGAGAGCTCAGTGCGAGCTCAGCCGGCACTCCGCGGTGTCTATATGCTTTTTTTAGACGCCGGGTCCTCAATTCCGGCTCATGAAAGGGTGCACAATGCGTTTTGGTCGGCTCCGAACAGCAGGTAACGAAATTCCCGTGGTGTTTGTGAGCGACACCGCCGCCGTGGATGTGTCAGATCTGGTGCCTGACTGGTCGCGGGAGACACTGGCCGCTGGTGGTCTCGACCGGGTTAACGCAGCTGATGTGTCTAGTCGGGAGCAGATTGCAGTCGCTGAGCACGACATCGCTGCTCCGTTGGCACGCCCCGGGAAGATTGTGTGTATTGGGCTTAACTACCGGAAACATGCTGAAGAAACCGGAGCCCCACTCCCCGAACAACCCGTCATCTTCATGAAATCGGCTGATTGCCTGGTCGGACCCTTCGACGACATCGAGATTCCACCAGGATCAGAGCACACCGACTACGAGGTCGAGCTCGCCATCGTGATGGGAAACCGCCTGAAATATGCGGCCAGTGAAGATGACGCCATGTCGGCGGTCGCCGGATTCTCCATCAGTCAGGATGTCTCCGAGCGCCACTGGCAGCTGGAGAAAGGTGGAACCTGGGACAAAGGAAAGTCCTTCCCCACCTTCAATCCCATGGGCCCCTGGGTTGATACGAGCCACGAGTTTGACCCCCAAAACCTCGCGCTTGCCTGCTCCGTGAACGGAGAACAGCGACAAGGCTCCAACACCAACGACATGATTTTCACCATCCCGCAGCTTGTCCACTACGTATCCCAATGTATGGAGCTGTTCCCGGGTGACATCATCAACACCGGCACACCTGCTGGAGTGGCAATGGGCATGGACCCCCAGCGCTACCTGGTTCCGGGCGACGTCGTGGAAACCACGATCGAACATCTGGGAACCATCCGCAATACCTGCATCGCGGCCACACAGTAGGCACATCTCATCCTCGGTAGTCTGGGGCCTCTAGTGCTCGAGCTGTGCGCCACCCCTCTGCCTCCTAATCTCGAAAGAAGAACCAATGTCTGCTGAAACAAGCGCCTTCGCCGGACGGGTAGCCGTGGTCACCGGGGCCGGGTCCGGAATCGGACTGAGTGTTGCCCGCCGGCTCCAGGCTGAAGGTGCAACGGTCTATGGGTTTGATCTCCAGGAGGGCGGTCTTGCCGATGTGGGCACGTTCATCCACTGCGATGTCTCCCAGGAGGAATCGGTCGAGGCGGCCGTAGCCACTCTTCGCTCCCACACCTCGAGCGTGGACATCCTGGTGAACAACGCAGGGGTAGGAGCTGTGGGAACAGTGCTGGAATCCACTTCCGACGAGTGGGAGAAAGTCTTCGGGGTGAATGTCTTTGGCACCGCTCGGGTCACTCGTCACCTTCACCCACTACTCCTCGAAGGACACGACCCCGCCATTGTGAATACCTGCTCGTTCGCCTCCACGACCGGAATTCCGAAACGCGCTGTGTATTCGGCATCGAAGGGTGCTTTAGAGAGCCTCACAAAAGCGTGCGCCGCTGATTTCCTCGACGACGGTATCCGCGTCAATGCAGTGAACCCAGGCACCGCTGA
>CAJXYC010000103.1 GCA_913063365.1 uncultured Cellulomonadaceae bacterium | reverse complement strand
CTCGCCACAAGCGCCAGGCGAAAAACGGTGATGGTGTTTGCCACACCGAGGGAGGGGTGCGAGAAGCCACGTCGCCACAGCCAAATGGTCAGAGCAAGAGCCAGGCCGTAGGCGGCGATGCTCATCACAACTGCCCTCAGGTCCACTCCAACCAAGAAGAGCGAAACCCCCGCGACAATGAGCGCTCCAGCAGAGAGTGAGAAGGCGAGCTGGTAGCGAGACAACGAGCTCGGCCGCTGGGCGCCACTCCCTTGTGGGCTGCCAGACGATTCGGATGTAGCCATTCCCCGCAGTGTATTCGCCGGGGCCGTGACGTTTGCCGGCCTCAGGCAAGGGTGCGCGATTGGCGTGCTGCGCCATCGCAGTGATTGGGGATCACGGTGTTTCTGGTTACTGAGTGCGCGGTCGCGTACCCTTTACGTGTGTCGACTGAAGCAGAGCGGGGCTGGGCGGAGGAAGCCGGCAAGCGGATTGAGCAGGCATTTGCCCTGTGCTCTTTCGCCTCGCAGCTCGTGGGTAAGGCCAGTCAGTGACCTCATTTGATCCCGCTCGGATCTTTGAGACGTTGGATCGCCACTGTGTGGACTACCTCACCATTGGTGGTTGGGCTGTCATTGCCCACGGTTATGTCCGCGCCACGGCCGATATCGATTTCGTTGCCCGTCTGGATGAGGACAATATGAATCGATTGGCAGCGGCGCTCACCGAATTAGACGCCCGCCTTCGAGGCATTGATGCAGACAAGTTGAATATCGATCCGACCGATCCCGAGGTGCTTTCCAGTGGCGCGTCCTTCACCATGGACACGGTGGCGGGGCCATTGGATTTTCTCAACGACGTTCCTGGCGCCGCCGACTACGACGAGCTGAAGTCCAGGGCCCGGGAAGCAAAAGCAGGGGGCGTGTCGGTGTGGGTCGTGGGTTACGAGGATCTCATCAGCATGAAGGAAGCCTCTGGGCGGGAGCAAGACCTTTTAGATATTCATCAGCTGCAAGACAAGAACTCGTCACAACCTGAATGAGGTGCGCCTCGGTTTACGGGGTTGTGTGGCTTGCGTTTAGCGGACAGCGATGCCATTACCTGTTAACTAGTCGACAAATTGATTGGTAACTAGTTAACTAAACGTGTGGCTCAACACCGTGTGACATTCACCCTCAACCATGTGGTGGGCGAGTTGAACAAGAATGCGGATCGCATTTTGCGGGAAGAATTTGGGCTCACCTACAGCCAATTTCTCTTCCTTGTCCATCTTCACTCCGCGGGGACAGTGAGTTCGAGTGTTTTGGCCAAGAACATGGGTGTCTCTCGGGCCGCTGTCAGTAAGCGCGTTTTGTGGTTTACCAGCCGCGGTTTGGTGCGCTCTGGCCACGCACCTTCTGACAACCGGGTGCTCACCCTGTCGGTGACCTCACGGGGTAAGAAGCTGGTGGCACAGATGTCAGATCACCTGGAACAGCGTTTCCGGGAAAGGTTCAATACCTTTCAAGCAGTCGACCTCGACGAGCTCAATCGCACCCTGCTCTTAGTGCTTGATCATCTCCAACACCCGAGGGAAGCCACCGTTACGCCATGACCAGGTTCATAAGCACTCTGTCCTCCTACTCCTTTTCTCATCGCCCTTTGAACTGGCTGGCTTTGGCGAGCATCGCGGGAGCCACCATCGTTGGTGTGTTTTACCTGTTTGACACGCGGGAGCTTCTCGGTGTGTCGTTATGGGAAAAACCGCTCAAATTCCTGTTATCCACAGTGGTGTACGCCCTAACCTTTTCCTGGTTTGCGGGCCTCATCACCAAGCGACAGCGCGTCGTGTGGTGGCTCGGGACTTTGATTGCACTGATGCTCGCCATCGAATTGATCATCATCATCGGGTTGGCCTCTGCGGGCCTGACAAGCCACTTCAACGTCAGTAACGGGTTCCACATCGCTATGTGGTCGATTATGGCGTCAGGAATCTCGATTCTGTGGTTCCTCAGCTTCGCCGTAGGGGCCTTCTTGTGGAATTCGCAGACCATCACAGCCGTTCTTCGAAACGCAATCAGGTGGGGCCTGTCAATAGGGCTGGCAGGGATGGGCCTTGCTTTCACCATGACATCTCCGAACCCCGAGCAACTGAGCAATTTTGAAGGAATTGCGGGGGCACATACCGTCGGTGCCAGTGATGGTGGGCCAGGCCTGCCATTCCTCGGGTGGTCGACAGTCGGTGGGGACCTGCGAATTGCCCACTTCCTCGGGCTCCATGGTCTTCAGTTCATGCCACTGATTGGGCTTTGGCTGATTGCGTCTATTGCATCTGTCCGGCTCCAACGCGCTCTGCTTCACGGTGCTGGAGTCACTTATGCGCTCCTTGTCGTCACGGTCTATATCCAAGCTCTTGCCGGTGAATCCATCGTCGCTCCATCCGCACTCACCATCGTGGGCCTCGTAACGTCTGTCGGTGTTGGCTTGCTGACGGGAACGGTTGTTTTCCTCAATGCACGAACCTCACCGAGGATTACGCGATGAGAGAGACGTGCGCTGCTCAAAAAGACATAGAACAGCACTGACACGCGAAGACTGACAGCCCTAAAAACCCCGGTTTTATCCGCCTGTACACTGAGAACTGGCGGTGCTAGCCCTCGTAGCTCAGCGGATAGAGCAGAAGACTTCTAAGTTTCTTACCCCGCCCCTACATCGCGCTGTTTACAGCGTAGTTGGGGAGTGAAACCGGGTCGTGCGATTGGCGTGCGATTGCACGCGGGGCTTCAGACAGAGCCGATATTGCGGTTTGAGTTGCTAAGGGCAAGTAACCTAGGGCCATGATCGAGTCGAAGGGCGGGCGGAGGAAATGGTGAAGAGAGAATTGCGCTCGGACTGTCCTGTGGCCGCGTCGTTGGACATTCTCGGTGACAGGTGGACGCTGTTGATCTTGAGGGACTTGTTGCTGAGCGAAAAATCTCAGTTTGGTGAGTTGGCGTCTCAGGAGAGCGTCGCGACCAACATTCTTGCAGACCGGCTTGCGAAATTGGTGGACCGAGGAATCATCGAAAGAGTTCCTGATGAAGCTGATCGACGCAAGTTCCGCTACCGAGTGTTGACCCCTGGAGTCGAGTTGCTGCCGGTGATTGCAGAGCTTGTGGCCTGGGGCGTGAAGAACACCGATGTGCCGCCGAGCGCCCAGTTTGAGCCGATGCTGGATCCGGGGACGAGGGCCACCTTCGTTGGAGAACGAACGAAGCAGCTTCTCGACCAACAATAGGGCTGGTCGCGCCTCCGAAACGAGGAGTTATTCCGCCGTGGACACGGCACGGAATGCGTTGTAGCTGGCGTAACCAGCGCCAGCAATTCTCAAGACGTGCGCAGCACTCCACCATCCGAGGTTCGCGATAATCGCGGCGTCGGTCAGTTCAAACGACCAGAAAGAAAAGTTCAGCGGTAGGTGAACGGCCATGGTGACGCCATAAACCACAACAAGTCCCAGCAGGGTGTTGCGCCAGAGTCGACGCTGCCGTGATTCTTTCGTGCTCCTCCGCATCAGTGTGATGGACCCGATGAATGCCGGAACGCTGGTGATGAAGACCCCTGAGAGGAAGAAAACGAAGTAGGTGGCGAACCACTCTTCAAAGGCGCTGGGTCCAGCGAGGTAGAAGAAGGGCACAAGGCCTGTGCCGATGGACAGCATGACTCCGAAGAAGCCTGCACTTCCAATAACGGTAACGAGTTTCATGATGCCTTTCGTTGTGCAAGTGAATCCGGGAGTCTCACCATATCACTTGCAAATGTGAAGTGGAAAATGGTTGGGATTCGTGCGATCTGCGTGCGATAAGAAAACAACGGGGTTAGTCACGAAACAGCACACAACCGCATAGAACGGGGCATTGCGTCATCCGGACTGGAAAATGCCCGTTGGAGGCGAGAATGCCGGCTGTAGACTTATGATTGCGGGCTTTTGCCCCGGGCCCTCGTAGCTCAGCGGATAGAGCAGAAGACTTCTAATCTTTTGGTCGCAGGTTCGATTCCTGCCGAGGGCGCTTC
>CAJXYC010000102.1 GCA_913063365.1 uncultured Cellulomonadaceae bacterium | reverse complement strand
TCACCACAACGCTCCAGCCTCGTTGGACGCGGTCTCAAAAAACCTCTTCACGTCAGGGTCCACAATGATGTCCGCCGGTTTGAGCGGCCGTGCCAAATGGAGACCATCAAGACTGGTGAGTCGGGAAAAAGCCACATAGGTCTGTCCTGCGGCGAAAGCGCGCGGTCCCAAATCAATCATCGCCTCGTCGAGTGTTTTGCCCTGGGCTTTATGAATTGTCACTGCCCACGCCAAACGCAACGGAAACTGGGTGAACTGACCCACCTCTTCTCTCACCGGCTCATTGGTTACTGGGTCCTTCGCATACTTGATTCGAGTCCAAGACACTCTTTCGACCTCAACTTGGTCCCCATCCACCTCAACCACAATCGAGTCCGGCTCTTCTGAACTAGAAGAGAAGCTCGCTATCACTCCGACGGTTCCGTTCACCCATCTAGCTCCATCGTTGGGTGGATCATTCCGAAGGAAGATCACCTGAGCGCCAACTTTGAGTGTGAGGGGGTCGTCTGCCGGGTATTGGGAAGGGCCTGGAAAGTCTCCGTCAATTTGGGCCCGAATTTGCCTGGCCTTCCCCTTCAATGCCTTCAAGCGAGACGAATTAATCTCTCGGACAGTTGAATTCAATGCCGCCAGGGTCACTACATCAGGGCTGTCCGGAGGAATCTGGCCTCTTTCGTTCAGCATCTGAGCCATATCGGCGTCGATAGTTCCGTTTCGAAGGGCGAGGAGCACTCTCTGAAACTCGGCATCTTTTTGCCGGTGGATCGTCTCCAACGAAACTGTACGAAAAGCTGTCTCTTGCCATACCTTGGCGTCAAAAAACCAGGGTGACTTCCAGCCCTCTCGACGGAATTCATCAGACTCATCCCGACTGACGATTGGTGCAAGTTGGAAAAGGTCTCCGAACATCACGAGTTGCGCACCACCGAACGGCCTCGAGCTTCTCTTGGCCTGCCTCAAACGCCTGTCGACGCCGTCCAATACATCAGCTCTCACCATCGAAATCTCGTCGATTACCAAAGTGTCGATGCGTCGCAGCATCTCAAGCGTTGGTCGCGGGCAGAAACCTATGTCGCCCTCGCGAATCAGAGCCGGCGGTAGTCGAAAAAGCGAGTGCAAGGTTTGGCCACCGACAGCCAAAGCCGCCACCCCTGTTGGGGCAGCGACAACGACCGTGTTCTCTGTTTCGTCGACAAAACGCTGAAGCAGGGTGGTCTTGCCTGTTCCTGCCGGGCCCGTCACAAAGACATGGTCAAAACTCTCGTCAATCAACGAGAGAACCTGGTCAGACTCGATGGTTTCTACCCCCTCACCAGGTCCGCAGTGCCCAGGGTACCGGGCTACCGCTTCCTACACTGAAGGGGTGAAGCGCCTCGTTATTGGCTGGACCGCGGTGGTAGCGGCCGTCGTTGCGCTCTGGATTGGCGGGGTGTCCTGGTTAAACCAAACCGTGTACTCACCCGCGAGCACAGTGGAGGACTATCTGGGGGCGCTTGAAGCGGGTGACACTGGGCTTGCTGTTGCAATCGCGGGACTTCCAAAAATTCCGCCGGTCGCGCCGGATGCGGCCGAGGTGCCGAGCGAGATTGTGATCTCGGGTATCCAGCAGGTCGATGAATCGGTTGTTCTCGTGCAGGCCGACTACGAGCTCGCGGGAGAGGCGGAACGAACAGTCTTTACTCTCCGCCAAGCGCCGTCGATTTGGGGTTTATTCCACCAGTGGACCTTCGACAGGTCGCCAACAGCCACCGTCAGGGCCTCAGTGGATGGGCTCGACCGAATGACCCTGAACGGACTGACCCTCCCGGGGAACACCGATACCAGCACCGAGGTGTTGGTACCGGGGGTCTACAGCGTCGAAGCGGCCAGTCAATGGTTAGAAGCCCCGAGCTACACCACCACCCTCGATGAACCAGGATCCGAATGGGAGATTGATTTGGAGGTGGCGCCGACTGACGCGCTGTTACAGGAAACATCCGACGCCATTAGTGAATACCTCGTGGAATGCGCATCACGACAAGTCTTGAAGCCCTCGTCGTGTCCATTTGGGGTCACGGTGGTGGACAGGCTGTGGGACCTACCGGTGTGGACGATTGACAGTTTGCCCGCCCTCTCACTGGTGGAAAGTCCGGTGTCTGACACCTGGTTAGTGCGTGCCCTCGACGGTGAAGTGAGTGTGTCGGTCACCCTGCAGTCGTTATTTGACGGATCGCTCCGCCCCTACACAGAATCCGTCACGTTTTCTCTGACCGGAGAAGTCACCGGTCTCGATTCGTCGTCTCCCGCCCTCAGGATCGATTAACACCCGAGCGAGCCTCAGCCTCAGCCCGCTTACGGAGCATGTCGTTGTAGGCGGCGAGCTCAGCGTCATCTGTCCTATCGGCCTGACGGTCCCGGCGCTTTTGTTCACGCTCGTCGCTTCGACTCCACGCCCAGGTAATCAGGATGGCCAGGATGATTGTCGGGAATTCACCAAGGCCCCACGCAATTTCTCCACCCTGCTGCTGATCCGCCAGCGGGGTGGGGCCCCACTCCCGACCAGTCGCCCCAAACCATTCGGGGACCAATAAATCGCCTCCCAGAATGAGACCCAGTCCAAAAAAGGCGTGGAACGCCATCGTGGCGAGCACCAGCACCAACCGAAGGGGATAGCGGGGGCGGTGTGGATGGGGGTCTGCATCCAACAGCACCAGGTTGAACAGATACCCGGTCAGAAGAAAGTGCGCTGTCATCCACACATGCCCCAAATGGTCTTCTAAAGCCCAGGCAAAAAGGGGCGAGTAGTAGAACACGATGAGCGAGAGGCCGAATAGGGGTGCGGCCACTAAGGGGTGTCCAAGAATCTTCAAATACCTGGAGTTCACGACACCGAGAATCCACTCTCTTGGCCCGCGAGATCCGTCTTTTCTCGACTCGATGGCTCTGGCGGCCAGCGTCACCGGTGTGCCAAGCACCAGGAGTAGCGGAATTGCCATGCTCAAAATCATGTGGGCCAACATGTGCACGCTAAACAGAAACAGCCCATACACATACAAACCAGAGCTGGTAGCAAAGACCAGCAAAGCCATCCCGGTCACCCAGGACACTGTTCTCATCACCGGCCAGCTATCGCCTCGGCGCCGGAGCCTCAAAACACCATTGAGATAGAACACGCTGGTGAGCACGGCAATCAGCGCCCACAACAAATCAAGCTCCCAGACAGTGAACACGCGGGTCCAGTCAAAGGGCTCCGGCAGCACTCGGCCAGACAGATACTCGGCAGGGGTGGGAGCCAAAAGTTGGGTCGCAGGAATGTCATCCGCAGGGGTCTCTGTTCTGGCGAGCGCAACAGCTAATCCCACCGCGAGGCCCATCACCACAAGCTCCGCCAACACCACTCGAAGAAAGGCCCGGCTACGGTCGCCTGGGTTTTGCTCCAACCGGCCGATGGCCCGCAGTCGGTAATACGCGCCCCACGCAATCAGGCCTGCGAGCAACACCGCCTTTGACAGGACCAAGGCGCCGTAGGCGGTAGCTAACCCCTCCAGTGATTCAATCCGAACCCAGGCGTTTAACAGCCCTGAACTTGCCACGACCACCACGGAGACGAGGGCGATACTAGAGAACCGCTTCAGCGCGGCCACAAACAACTCTGGTGACTGTTTCAGCACCGAATACACCAGCGCGAACGCAGCCAGACCTCCCAGCCAAAAACCAATAAAAACGTTGTGCAGAAACGCTGCCGTGACGGCTTGATTGTGGGATTCTGTGCCGGCCGCGTGGCCCAATTCTGAGAGCGGCCAGAGCGCGGCGACGGCGAGGGCGCCTGCGAGAAAAACAGGACCATAGCCCCGAGAGGCGACGGCCACGACGGTCACGGTGGCGGCGAGCAGGGTGGAAATGAACCAGGCCCGGCCAAATTCTGTCTCAAATAAGAAGAGGCCGAGAAGGTTGCCAAAACGATTGTCCAGACTGACTTGCTCCAGATACACAGACTGGAAGGTGAGGAAGGAGGCGGCAGCGCTGGCCACTGTCCATACCCCCGCTGCGACTGCCGCAATCTGAAGAGTTTTCTCATAGGCGGGGTGGCTCGCCGGCAAAGCGAAGGCCGCGAACAGCAGCGTTCCCAGTGTGAGGCTCGAGGC
>CAJXYC010000101.1 GCA_913063365.1 uncultured Cellulomonadaceae bacterium | reverse complement strand
GGGCTCGGAACTGAAAAGGCTGTCGCTGCGGAGACGCCGGCACTCGTTCATGCCGCGACCAACGGGTCAGTGGTTGTTGGTGCTGACTCCAGCGGAAAGCTCTGGTGGTCCGACGACGGCGGCGAGGACGGGAGTTGGGAAGACTCTGGAACATCACTGTCGAAAAATGGTGTCACGTCGCTGATTTGGACCGGCGACAAATTCATCGCGACGTCGTTCTTCGCGTTTGCCAGAAGCGACGACGGTAAGAACTGGACAGTTCGGGTCTTTCCTCTCGGTGAAGCGTTTGACCCCGGCAACATCATTAGTGACGAAGAGTTTTTCCAGCGTGGCTCGATGAGCGCCGATGAGATTCAGGCCTTCCTCGATAGCAAAGTAAGCGACTGCCGGGACGACTACGTCTGTCTTCCTGACTTCGAAGAAGACACGTGGGACCGGGAAGAGACGGTCCTCTGTGAAGCCTACGACGGAGAAAATGACGAATCCGCGGCAGAGATTATCTACAAGGTTTCTGAAGCTTGCGGTGTCTCAGCTGAAGTGCTGATTGTCTTGTTGCAGAAAGAAATGGGTCTTGTCACCCACACCTGGCCGTCGTCGTGGAGGTTTGACAAGGCAACTGGCTACGCCTGTCCGGACACTGCGCCCTGTGATGAGCGCTACTACGGCTTCTACAACCAGGTCTACAACGCGGCCAAGCAGTTCAAGCGCTACGCCAACCCCCCAGGCACCAGCCGCTTCTTCACCTGGTATCCGGTGGGGAAGAGCTCGAATGTGCGCTGGCACCCGCGATCGTCCTGTGGCACGAGTCCTGTGGTGATTGCGAACCAGGCAACAGCCGGTTTGTACTACTACACGCCCTATGCGCCGAACCAGGCTGCGATGGCGAACCTCACCGGTATCGGTGACGCCTGCTCCAGCTATGGAAACAGGAACTTCTGGCGGCTCTACAACTACTGGTTCAACCCCACCAAAGAATTCGGTACCTACATCACCACCTACGACGACGGTCTCCTTGCTGTTGATGGAGACGGCTACTTCGCCACGTCATCCGATGGAGTGAGCTGGTTGCGAGAAGGCCGTGTTCCTGATGTGGGCGGCTCGAACCGGATTGCTGAATTTGGGCTCACTGATGAGGGCAACCTCGCTGTGCTGACGGTGAAGGGAAGTGCCTTCGAGACAGACGATCTCGAAGACTGGGACTCCCTGGAAGTCATTCAGTCGTCTGAACCGCAACAGTTTGTGACCACTCACACGGTGGCTTCTGGCGACACCGTGTGGGCTATCGCGAGAAGCAATGGTGTGAGTGTTCAGGCCGTGGTCGATGAAAACGAGCTCGCTGGCGATGGATCGTTTATTCGAGTGGGGCAGCAACTGACCATCACCAAAACAGGTGAAGTGCAGGAAATTGAGAGCCCCATCGAGCCACACG
Source organism: uncultured Cellulomonadaceae bacterium (assembly GCA_913063365.1). Taxonomy (GTDB): domain Bacteria; phylum Actinomycetota; class Actinomycetes; order Actinomycetales; family Microbacteriaceae; genus Pontimonas. The sequence goes on along the minus strand of CAJXYC010000101.1, from coordinate 2,700 downwards.
CGTCTCATGTGTCACTCGCATCGCTCGGAATCGAAGAGCAGGCGACGACTGTCGAGTCGTCTGATGACTCCTCCAGCTCAGACGACTCCAGCAGCTCTGACTCGTCCACAGACTCCAACCGTGTGCTGCAGCCTCTGGTCACCCAACAGGGTGAGTCTGACGAGGTGTACGTCGTGAAGCGCGGCGACACCCTCATTCGCATTGCCTACCGGTACGGAACGACCGTCTCGGCACTGCGCGAGGCCAATGACATTCGAAACGTCAACCTGATTTATATCGGGCAGCGCATCATTGTGGGCTCCGCAGACCAAGAACAGAAGTTCCACCGAGTCGAGGCTGGCGACACCGTCGCCATCATCTCGGATGTCCGGGATGTCCCGGTGTCCACGATCTTGGCGCTGAACTCCAGCTTGCAGTCGAACTCCGAGCTCGAAGAGGGCTCGTTGGTTCGAGTCGAATAACTACCGCTTCGACGTTTTTTCATCCATCTCTGCGCGCAAGAGAGCTATTTCACGCGCGAGATCGGTGTTGAGTTTTTCAAAAAACAACATTCGCCGGTACTGATGAACGATGTAAAACATCATTGCGACGATGAACAAATAGAGAAGCAAATCCGAGCCTTCTTTCACGCCCAACAGGGTCGCGGTGTTGAACAGCAGGTCGGGCACCAGAACTAGAACCACACCCGCCAGGAGCGCCACAATCAACACCAGTCGCCTGATGGCCTGAGAGTTAGCGGTGGGCTTTGACTTCAACAGATAGAAGCTGATTAACACCAGCGCGATGAGGAGGACCCACTGTGATGGCATGTTGTCTCCTTAGATTCCCTGGCTATCTGACAATCAAGTCGAACAGGATATTGATTGAGTTAAGCAGCGATTGGCCTTTTCGCTTGGAATATTCGGTGTAGAGAATTTCGATGGGGTATTCCTTCCAGCTAAGCCCGGACTTCGCTAACTGGTGGACAATTTCGGTGGCGTGACTCATTCGGTCCTGGATGAGGTTCACATGCTCGAGAGCGTCGGCGCGGATGACCCGGAGCCCATTGTGGGCGTCGGTGAGTTGCAAGCCGGTCACGAGCCTCGTAATCAACACCGCCACTTTCAACACGATTCTCTTCGCCAGGTCAGGTTTGGTCCGCTTATCAAGAAAACGGGATCCAAAGACAACGGCTAAGTCGCGGCGCCTCGCGTAGCTCAACATGTCAACCACGTCTTCGACTTTGTGTTGGCCGTCACCATCAAAAGTAATCAGGTAATCGAGATCACCCTTATTCCTCGCCCAGGTAATGCCTGTCTGGAGAGCAGCACCTTGTCCCAGGTTCATCGGGTGACTGATGACTGTGGCGCCTGCCTCGCGTGCCACCGCCGCACTGCTGTCACTGGATCCATCGTCGACACAGACCACGCGGCTGAAGTGTTTTTTGATGTCAGTGACAACATCAGCGATGACTGATTCTTCGTTGAAGAGTGGAACGACAACTACACAGCGCGGCTCTTTGGCACCGCGCGTGGAAGATTTTCCGGTCGCCACGGATTTATTCTCCCAGATGGTGAATGACCGGAAAGATTCGCGTGATTAGACGGCTCTTCGAAGCTTTGCGCGGGGACCCTCTTCTGATGGATACACCTTCTTGACCCCGTCTCCCATGGCTTGTTCAATGACCCTCACGTCTCGCACCAACTTGGTAAGACCTGTTGGCTCGAGTGATGCCCCGTGGTCGGTGCCCCACATCGCACGGTCGAGAGTGATGTGTCGTTCCAATGCATCGGCCCCCATTCCCATCGCGGCAAGGGACACTTGCAGCCCGGTTTCGTGCCCCGAATACCCCACCGGCACTCCAAACCGTTCTCGCAGCGTATGAATCATGCGGAGATTTGCCTCCGTCGGATCAAGGGGGTAGGTCGACGTTGCGTGCATCAGGACCAAATTGTCGGTTCCCACGGTTTCCACGGCGCTATCGATTTCGTCCATTGTGGACATGCCGGTGGAGAGGATGATGGGTTTTCCTGTGTCACGAAGGGCCTGGAGCAATGGAATGTCTGTGATGCAGGCACTCGCCACCTTGTGAGCCACCGCATTGTGTTTTTCCAAGAATTCGACCGATGGCACATCCCACGGAGACGCGAACCAATCAAGGCCTTTTTCTGCGCTGTATCGTGCGATTTCTGAGTACTCGTCGTCTTCAAATTCGATGCGCTTCTTATATTCCAGATACGTCATCGTTCCCCATGGGGTGTCCCGCTCGACGTTTTTCTGGTTCTCCGGAGTCGAGATATCGGGCGTGCGCTTCTGGAACTTCACAGCCTGACACCCAGCGACGGCGGCAGTGTCGATTAATCGCTTGGCGAGGCTGAGGTCACCGTTGTGGTTGATGCCGATTTCGGCGATGACGTAGCACGCGTGTCCGGGGCCGATTTCGTGTGAACCTATCGTGACGGGTGTCATGCCTCTTCTTCCTTCTGCCTCAATATTGTGTCGGCTAATTCTCGCACTGCTCCTTCGCCACCCTTGGCACGAAGCGCAATTCGCGCAAGCACCTTCACGTCAGGGTGTGCATCGGCGACGACAACGGGCCAGCCGACTTGCTCCAACGCAGGGATGTCGTTGACATCGTTGGCGAGGTAGGCCACGCGGGAGGCGTCAATAGAGTTTTTTTCCAACCATGACTGGAGACCTTCCGCCTTGTTGTCTTGGCCC
>CAJXYC010000100.1 GCA_913063365.1 uncultured Cellulomonadaceae bacterium | reverse complement strand
GAGAGGAGGGGAGAGAGCCATCGCGTCACGCTGTGAGTGTACGAGGGGGGCCTGAGACGACACTCTCTCCACAGAAATAGCGGGCCAACTAGACAATCCCGGTACGCTGTCGACTACTTGGACCCACGAGGTGAGCGGGGGCGGTCCAGCATGGCGCGTGCAGGTGAATCAGGCGAACTCCTGAAGTGTTCGTTCTGTGGCAAGAGCCAAAAACAGGTGCAGCAACTCATCGCTGGACCCGGGGTGTACATCTGCGATGAGTGCGTTGAGCTGTGCAACGAAATCATCGAAGAGCGCCAGGCGGAAAAGTCGGGCGAAGGTGTTGCCGACTTTGACCTGCCAAAGCCCAAGGAAATCTTTGATTTTCTCGAGGAATACGTCATTGGCCAGGAGCCAGCGAAAAAGGCTCTGTCGGTCGCGGTCTACAACCACTACAAGCGTGTTCGGGCCCAAGGTCGTGGCGATACCGACCCAGAAGACGTGGAAATCCAAAAGTCCAACATTCTCCTGATCGGACCCACCGGTTGCGGGAAGACCTACCTCGCCCAAACTCTTGCGCGTCGATTGAATGTGCCCTTCGCTGTTGCCGATGCGACGGCGCTCACCGAGGCCGGATATGTCGGCGAAGACGTCGAGAACATTCTGCTGAAGCTGATTCAGGCTGCTGATTACGACGTCAAGCGGGCTGAGCAGGGCATCATCTACATCGACGAGGTCGACAAAATCGCGAGGAAAGCAGAAAACCCTTCCATTACTCGCGACGTCTCCGGTGAGGGTGTTCAGCAGGCGCTGCTGAAAATCCTGGAGGGCACCGTCGCCTCAGTTCCCCCACAGGGTGGCCGCAAACACCCACAGCAGGACTTCATCCAAATCGACACCAGCAACGTGTTGTTCATCGTGGCCGGAGCCTTCTCGGGCTTGGAAGACATCATTTCTCAGCGAGCTGGTCGCCACGGCATCGGTTTTGGCGCCCCCCTCCACACCCCGGGTGTCATCGACGATTTATTCGCCGATGTCTTGCCAGAAGACCTCCACAAGTTCGGCTTGATTCCAGAGTTCATTGGCCGCCTGCCGGTGGTGACCACCGTGTCACCGCTTGATCAGACGGCGCTCATGGACATTCTCCAAACCCCGAAGAATGCGCTTACCAAGCAGTATCAGCGCATGTTCCAGTTAGACGACGTCGAATTAGAGTTCGAGCAGGGCGCCCTCGAAGCAATTGCTGACCTGGCGGCACTGCGTCAGACCGGTGCGAGGGGACTGCGGGCCATCCTCGAAGAAGTGTTGGGGCCTGTGATGTTTGATGTTCCCTCGTCAGAAGAAATCCAACGGGTCGTGATCACCAAGGATGTCGTGGACAATAACGCCTCCCCGACAATCGTGCCGCGGTCGACCAAGCGCCAAGAAAAGTCGGCCTAGCCCCGCAAGGTCGGACCGTTATCGAGCTCGACAGTGGGCTTGCCCTCGAGCCACGTCAGAGTCCAGCGCTTCGAGGCTTTCTCCTCGTCGGTGAGCTCGGCCTCGATTTTTCGGACATCACTCGCCAGGGGCTCTGGTAGCGAATCGGCAAGCTGGCCGATGTCGAAACGCCCACCGACTTTCACTCTGACTCCTCTGCCGGCACAAACTCCACCAGCTCCACCTCATCGGCCTCGTCCAATGTGAGAGAAGCGATGTGACCGAGGGCGCTCAGGTCCTCACTCGCGTGGGCCAGTAACGCTGGGGCCCGGAGTGTCACCGACTGAACGGCCGAGCGCTGGGACAGTTTTCGGTCCGTCTTGGCTCGGCGGAGTGGAATCAACGCTTCGGACGCGAGAGCAAACACCCCGCGAGCAGGGTTGTCAGGAAGCGATAGCTCCTCTCTTGATGGCCAAGCCGCGCGGTGAACGCTGCCCTCGTGAGTCCAGCTCCAGACTTCTTCGGTGGCAAACGGCAGAACGGGGGCTAACAGACGCAGCATCGCATCGAGCGCGAGCCGCAATGCCGTCACAGCACTTTGCTGGCCAGAATCCGAGGAGTCGCGGTAAGCACGCTCTTTGACTAGTTCGAGGTAGTCGTCGGTGAAGCTCCAGAAAAAGGTTTCCGTGAGCTCGAGCGCTCGCGCATGGTCAAATGCCTCATAGGCAGCCGTTGCTTGGTCAATCACGTCCGCGAGGTCAGAGAGCATGTCGATATCTAGCGGCTCGCTCAGCACTCCGCCCTCACCCGGGAATGAATAGGCGAACTTCGCGGCGTTTAAGACCTTGATAGCGAGGCGACGACCGATCTTGATGACTTTCGGGTCTTGTGGGTCAAACGCCGCATCAGTACCCAACCGCGAGGACGCTGCCCAATAGCGGACCGCGTCAGAGCCGTGGTCGTCGAGCATGGCCTGTGGGGTGACCACATTGCCTTTCGACTTCGACATCTTCTTGCGGTCGGGGTCCACGATGAAGCCAGAGATTCCCGCGTGACGCCAGGGAAGCGTTCCGTGTTCCAGCTCCGCGCGCAGCACTGTCGAGAACAACCAGGTGCGAATAATGTCCTGTCCTTGACTGCGGAGGTCATAGGGGAACACCAGGTCAAAAAGCTCGTCATCGCTTCCCCAGCCACCGGCAATTTGAGGGGTAAGACTCGAGGTGGCCCAGGTGTCCATGATGTCTGCCTCGCCAACAAAGCCGCCTGGTTTTCCGCGTTGGTCTTCGGTGTAGCCAGGAGGAGAATCCGAGGTGGGGTCGACGGGGAGAGCATCCAGTTCCGGGGTGATGACCTGATCTCGTTGGACCTCGCCGTCGTCGTCGACGGCATACCAAATGGGTAGCGGAACACCGAAGAAACGCTGCCTGGAGATCAGCCAGTCTCCGCTGAGACCCTCCACCCAGTTGTCGTAGCGAACACGCATGAAGTCCGGGTGGAACTGAACGTCTTGACCTCTTTGCAGCAGGCGCTTTTTCAAGTCTTCGTCACGGGAACCGTTGGCGATGTACCACTGGCGAGTGGTGACAATCTCGAGAGGCTTGTCGCCTTTTTCAAAAAACTTCACGGGGTGGGTAATCGGCTCTGGCTCGCCCTGGAGATCACCCGAATCGCGCAGCATCTCCACCATTCGCGCTTTCGCGGAGAACACCGTCTTGCCGGCAAGCTCCTGATATGCCGCCTGGGCCTCGGGGGTAGCCATCCACTCGGGAACATCGCTGATTACGCGACCGTCTTGACCCAGGATGGGCCGGGTGGGGAGTTCGAGGTCTCGCCACCACACGACGTCGGTGACATCGCCGAAGGTACACACCATGGCGAGGCCAGTTCCTTTGTCTTGTTGGGCGAGGGGGTGGGCGTGAACTGGAACCTCCACGCCAAATAGCGGACTGGTGACGGTCTGTCCGAAGAGAGCGTGGTAGCGCTCATCGTCGGGGTGGGCGACCAGCGCCACACACGCGGCAATCAATTCCGGTCTGGTGGTGACGATGGTGACGGTCTCATCGGTACCGGGCCCGTGGAAGCTCACCCGGTGGTAGGCGGCGGGTTGTTCGCGGTCTTCTAGTTCCGCCTGTGCCACCGCTGTCCGGAAACTGATGTCCCACAGCGTGGGGGCGTCTGCTTGGTAGGCCTCTCCTCGCTCGAGGTTGTTCAGAAACGCTCGCTGTGCGGTGCGCTGCGAGTGGTCGTCAATGGTTCGGTAAGTGAGCGACCAGTCAACGCTCAGGCCGAGCGTCCGCCAGAGGTCTTCAAACTGCTTCTCGTCCTCGACGGTGAGCGTTTCACAAAGCTCCACGAAGTTTCGCCTGCTAATTGGCACTGCCTGGTGATCCTTGGGTCCCTCGCCCCGCTCGAAAGGAGGAGTGAAGTGCTCGTCGTAGGGCAGGCTCGGGTCGCAGCGCACGCCGTAGTAGTTCTGCACACGGCGTTCGGTGGGCAGGCCGTTGTCGTCCCAGCCCATGGGGTAGAAGATTTCCTGTCCACGCATGCGTTGGTAGCGGGCCTGGAGGTCCATGTGGGTGTAGCTAAAGACGTGTCCGATATGCAGACTTCCCGACGCCGTCGGCGGGGGAGTGTCAATAGCGAACACACCGTCTGATCCCCGTTCGAGGCCTCGGGTGCGATCGAAGCGGTAGGTGCCCTGTTGTTCCCAGTTGTCTGACCAGGTCGCCTCGAGACCCTCTAGTTGTGGCTTATCGGGGATATGGGCCATGACGACCTTTCACTATGAGCGGCACCGTGTGATCGTGCCTGATTGGGACCCCTCAATGGTACA
>CAJXYC010000099.1 GCA_913063365.1 uncultured Cellulomonadaceae bacterium | reverse complement strand
ACATCGGCCATGTCCGTGGAGAAAGTAAGCCGCTCGGCAGTCTTCGCCAACAAATCGTCAAATCCTGGCTCGAAGAACGGTGCTTCGCTGGAATTGAGACGGTCGACCTTTGCCTGGTCAACGTCAATCCCGACGACCTCGTGGCCTAACTCCGCCATTCCTGCCGCGTGCACGGCACCGAGATAGCCACAACCAATAACCGAAATCTTCACCCGCAGAGCCTAACCGTTTGAGGGGCCTACTGGGCCCGCAGAAAACCCACTGCGTCGTAGACGCGGTCAAGAGTGGCTGTCGCGGTCTCGGCCGCCCGCGCCGCTCCGGCTGCCAATAGCCGGTCGAGTTCGGCAGAGTCGCCCAGTAACTCTTCCGTGCGCTCGCGAATTGGCCTAAACGTGTCGACGAGAGCCTCTGCCACCTGCGTCTTCAGATCTCCATATCCAGACCCGGAAAAGTGCTTCTCCGCTTCCTGCACGGTCTTGCCCGTCGCGATCGAAAAAATAGTGAGCAGATTCGATACCCCTGGCTTGTCTTCTGGATCGAACCGAATCTCGCCATCCGAGTCGGTGACCGCTGATTTCACTTTTTTGGTGAGCGCTGCATCGTCGTCTAGTAGCCAGAGAATGCCCTGCGGAGATTCACCCGATTTGGACATCTTGGCCTCTGGGTGTTGCAGGTCGAAAATCTTCGCGGTTTCTTTCAGAATCTTTGCTTCTGGGACAACGAGTGTCTCGCCAAATCGTTGGTTGAATCGTCCGGCGATATCCCGGGTTAATTCGATGTGTTGGCGTTGGTCTTCCCCCACGGGCACCACGTTGGCGTCGTAGAGCAGAATGTCTGCTGCTTGAAGGATGGGGTAGGTAAAAAGTCCCACGCTGGACTGGTCGGCACCTTGTTTTTGAGACTTGTCCTTGAATTGGGTCATTCTTCCGGCCTCGCCAAACGCCGTAATGGTGTTCAGCACCCAGGCCAACTGGGTGTGGGCGGGAACATGGGATTGGACAAAGAGAGTCGCTTTGTTCGGATCAATTCCCGCGGCGATGTATTGGGCTGCGGTTCGTCTGGTGTAGTCGCGGAGCTTCCCCGGTTCTTGAGGAACGGTAATGGCGTGCAGGTCTACGACACAGAACACGGCGTCGTAATCGTCTTGCATCTCGCGCCACTGAAGCAACGCGCCTGCGTAATTGCCGAGGTGCAGGGATTCGGCAGAGGGCTGCATGCCAGAAAAAAGCTTGGCGCGGGTCACCTGGATAACAGTACTCGACTAGATGTTGTAGTCGGCGATGACAGGAGCGTGGTCAGACCACCGGGTGTCATAGCTCGGGGCACGCTCAATCCAGTACTTACTCACTGACTTTGCGAGCTCAGGGGTGGCCAGGTGGTAGTCAATTCGCCACCCGGTGTCGTTATCGAATGCCCGACCGCGGTAGCTCCACCAGGAATAGGGACCTTCGACTTCGCCAGCGAAGGCGCGGCCGACATCGACAAATCGCCCGCCTGATCCCGTGTTGTAGCCCTCCTCGTCTTCGTGGCCAAGCCATTTATCGAGATAGGCCCGCTCTTCTGGCAAGAAACCTGAGTTCTTGACGTTTCCTTTCCAGTTTCGAATATCGAGCCAGCGGTGTCCGATATTCAAATCTCCGGTGACAACCACGTGGTGCGGGGAAGAACCGAGCTCTTTCATCCGAGCATCCATCAACTCGAGGAACTCGTATTTCCGATCCTGTTTTGGTGAGCCCACTTCACCAGAGTGAACATAGGCGCTCACAACGGTCAACTTCCCGGCTCCCGGGATGTCCAGGTCCACTTCAAGCCAGCGTCCAGAGGTGTCGATGGAGTTTGGTCCTAAACCTGTTCGGACAGCCTGTGGAGCTGACGTCGAGAGCACTGCGACTCCAGCGCGACCCTTTTCGACACAGGGGTCGTGGGTGATGTGCCAGCCGGCGTCAATGAGCTTTTCTACATCTGGTGTTTCAGCACGGACTTCTTGCAGGGTGATGATGTCAGCCCCGGAGCTGTCCACCCACTCGCCCATGCCTTTGCGATAGGCAGCACGAACGCCATTGACGTTGACCGAGGCAAGACGCATGAAGGGCTTAGGCGTGGCCGCGCAAAATGGCCTGCTTGACCTCAGCGATTGCCTTGGTGACCTCAATACCGCGTGGGCAGGCCTCAGTGCAGTTAAAGGTCGTGCGGCAGCGCCACACACCTTCTTTGTCGTTCAGGATTTCGAGACGAACATCTGCTGCTTCGTCTCTGGAGTCGAAGATGAAGCGGTGAGCGTTGACGATGGCGGCTGGGCCGAAATACTGACCATCGGTCCAGAACACCGGGCAGCTGGAGGTGCAGGCCGCACAGAGAATGCACTTCGTGGTGTCATCAAAGCGTGCGCGCTCTTCCGGGGACTGAAGACGCTCTTTTTCTGGCTTTGATGAGGCCTGCAGGAAGGGCTGGACCTGTCGGTAGGACTCGAAGAAGGGCTCCATGTCGACAATCAGATCTTTTTCGAGTGGCAGACCCTTAATCGCCTCGATGTAGACGGGCTCGGACACGTCGAGGTCTTTAATGAGTGTCTTGCAGGCGAGCCTGTTGCGTCCGTTGATCCGCATCGCATCTGAGCCACAAATGCCATGTGCGCAGCTTCGCCGGAACGACAACGATCCGTCCATTTCCCATTTGATTTTGTGAAGACCGTCAAGAACCTTGTCGGTGGCATACATCTCGACGTCAAAGTCCTGCCAATACGGCTCGGCGTCGGTTTCGGGGTTAAACCTCCGGACAATGAAGGTGACGGTGAAAGAGGGAACCTCAGCGGCACCAACCGGGGGAGCATCTGTGTCGACAACAGTCATTAGTACTTCCTCTCCATCGGTTGGTAGTTGGTAATCACCACAGGCTTCCAGTCGATGTCGATGTGGTCATCCACATCGGCTGACTTTGCGTCACCCGTGAGGTAGGCCATGGTGTGCACCATGAACTTCTCGTCATCACGATCGGGGTAGTCATCTCGCATGTGACCACCGCGGCTTTCCTTGCGGTTCTTGGCTGAGGCCACCACAACTTCAGAAATATCGAGCAAGAAGCCGAGCTCGATGGCTTCTAGTAGATCGGTGTTGTAGCGCTTGCCACGGTCGTGGATACCAATGTGCTGGTAGCGCTCGCGAAGTTCGTGAATCGTCCCTGCCACATCCGTCAACGACTGTTCGGTGCGGAATACCTGGGCGTTTTTGTCCATTTCGTCCTGCAGGGTCTTACGAATCGGAGCCACCCGCTCGTCTCCATCTGCCGAGAGAGTCTCGGCGATAAGTCTCCGGACTTCAGCACCCGGGTCTTTCGGGAGTTCTGGCATCGGTGCGTCTTTCGCGTATTCCACTGAGAAACGACCAGCGCGCTTTCCGAAGACGTTGATGTCCAGAAGCGAGTTGGTACCGAGCCTGTTGGAGCCGTGGACGGAGACGCACGCGCACTCACCAGCGGCGTAGAGACCAGCGACCACGGTCTCATTGTCCGCTAGGACTTCTGCCTTGATGTTCGTGGGAATTCCACCCATCGCGTAGTGCGCAGTCGGCATGACGGGTACCGGCTCGTGCACGGGGTCGACACCCAGGTAGGTGCGGGCAAATTCAGTGATGTCAGGAAGTTTGGATTCCAGCACTTCGGCGCCCAGATGCGTGCAGTCGAGAAGCACGTAGTCCTTATTCGGACCTGCGCCACGACCTTCTTGCACTTCCTGAACCATGCAGCGGGCGATGATGTCTCGGGGGGCGAGGTCTTTAATGGTTGGCGCGTAGCGCTCCATGAACCTTTCACCGGAGGCGTTTCGAAGAATTGCTCCCTCACCTCGCGCGCCTTCTGTGAGAAGGATCCCAAGCCCCGCAAGACCAGTGGGGTGGAATTGGAAGAATTCCATGTCCTCGAGCGGAATGCCCTTCCGCCAGATAATTCCGACGCCGTCTCCCGTGAGGGTGTGGGCGTTAGATGTGGTCTTATAAATCTTGCCGAAGCCGCCGGTGGCAAACACGACCGATTTTGCGTGGAACACGTGAATGTCCCCGGTCGCGAGCTCGTAGGCCACCACTCCCGCAGCCTTCTGCGGTTTCTTTCCGCCTTTCTTCGCCCGACGTGACGTGTCGGGGGTGAGAAGGAGATCCAGCACGTAGAACTCGTTGAAGAAGTTGATGCCGAGCTTCACGCAGTTTTGATAGAGCGTCTGCAAAATCATGTGCCCGGTGCGGTCTGCAGCGTAGCAAGACCGGCGCACGGGAGCCTTCCCGTGATCGCGGGTGTGACCACCGAATCGGCGCTGGTCGATTTTTCCGTCTGGAGTCCGGTTGAACGGGAGCCCCATGTTTTCC
>CAJXYC010000098.1 GCA_913063365.1 uncultured Cellulomonadaceae bacterium | reverse complement strand
CAAACACCGTGGCCAGTGTGCGCGGGGGCCGAGCAAAATCCCCGATTTTTCTCCACTCCCTGTTCCGCTCGGGCAGCACCTACTTCTTCCAGTGTTTTCGGCGGAGCTCGCAGAACTACTGGACCTACCAAGAACCACTCCACGAATACACGGTTGCCTTTGGTAAGTCCGAATCCGGTCACCGACGGCTGAGGTCGATTAGGCGGCTGACCGAATTTGCGCTCCAAAAACACCTACGACACCCGGCCCTGGGGTCGAAGGGGTATTTCCACGAGCTCGAGCAAACCTGGCCGGAGTGGAAGGGTCGCCTTTTCGAGGACTCGGTCTATCACCACTACTTCGCCCAAAATGCAGATGGTGTGGCGAAAGAGTATTTTCACGCTCTGATCAATGCCTCGCGAGGGACACCCGTGATCCAGGAATGCCGGACATCGAACCGCATCGAACCGATGAGGCAGGAGTTCGGCGGATCACATGTGTTTTTGTGGCGGAATCCCTGGGACCAGTGGTGGTCCTATGTCATGGAGCCCTACTTTGAAAGCGCAAACCAGCTGATTGCCTGGTCAGAAAACCCGCCGGATATCCTCCGGGATGTCCGCGAGGAGATGCCGGTGCAGCCGCTGTCCTATGGCACCCTCCAAGACAGACTGTTCCAAATCATCCAGCTCCCCACAGAGAGCCACCTCAGCTACCGCCTCTTCTACTCGATCTGGTGCCTCGCTCTCGACCACGCGCTAGGCGCAGCGGATGTCACCGTCAACATCGACGCCCTGTCCGACTCGCCTGAGTATCGCTCCGAGGTGATTAAGAAGCTCGAGAAGATCGGAGCGAAAGGCCTCGACTTCTGGGACTGCGATGTACCGCAGTCTCTCTACAGCGACTCGGAAATCGCCTTCTTCACCGACGTTGAAGAGTCAGTTCACCGCGATCTTCTGGAATCCGGCTGGACTAAGAAGCGTCTGGACCGGGTGCTGGAGCAGAAGAAGTCCCATGAGCCCGTTCGGAGGGCAGCGGGTGCGCGCGCCTCGGACGATGTGGCACACCGCGAGATTTCAAAGACCCGGGAAGAGTTCCTCGCGACCAGAGATCGAGTATTGGCAAACGTGAAATCGCGTGATCCGATTGTCCGATACGCAGGTATTGAAGGGGGCTCGAGACGCTTGGGCCCCCGGATACTGCAGGTGATGCAGCAGCGTTACTACCGAGGACGCCTGAAGCGCATTACCAACAGACTGTTTGCGCTTCGCGACCGGGCTTCCAGGCGTTAAGCCTTTAGAGCAGGTTCGGAATCTTCTGCTCCTCGGCCAGGTTGGCCCGGCGGAACCAGAACGTCACGAGCGTCGCGACCACCACGATAAACAGCGAATACAGCGCCGGAATAATCAGAATCAATCCGATGTCCGGGTTTCCTTGGAAGCTCAGCAGCACAATGGCGATGCCCAGCGGACCGTTTTGAATTCCTGTTTCCAGAGAAATCGTCCTCGCGTTCATCGGGTGGAGGCGAATGGCGCGGGCGAGGCCGTAGGCAATCAGAATGCCGACAAGTCCCATGCCAATGGCGACTGCGAATGTCTGCCACGGAGTAGTCGATAGCAGACCCCAGTTTCTCGGCACCCATGTCGCGATGAGGAAGACGATGAAGAACAGTCCGACAAACCCGCCCAGAAGCTCGAGCACCGCCCCCACATTTGCACTCTTCTTTCGTATCCACATTCCCGCCACGACCGGCACGAGGAGTAGCACCAGTGTGACGATGATGTTCAGAAGAGGAATCTGGAAGTCGGTCTGATCCGCAAACAGCAGCCGGCCATAGAGGGCCATCACCAGTGGCGTCATGAGCAGTGCCCACAGCGTGGAGTGGGTGGTCATCATGACGCTCAGGGCAAGGTTGCCCTTCGAGAAATAGGTGAAAATATTTGATGTGGTTCCAGCCGGCACAGAACCCATCAACAGGGCCCCTAGGGCCACGGGAGCGGCGTATTCAATCGGTAACTGGAATAGCAAGAGGCTGATGAGCCCGAAGGTAATGAGGGGCATCAACCCGAACTGGGTCACCCATCCGATAATCAGACCCCACGGACGGCGGAACGCGAGCCGGAAGTCTTTTGGCGTCAGTCCAGCGCCCAAGCCGAACATGATCACAAACACGAGGATGACAAGTAGGTTCTGCTCGAACGGGGTCACCACATCCTGTTCTGAGACGCCCGTCTGGGCAAGAATCATGATCTCGTTCATGAGCCATCCTTCTGTGCGTGGTTGACCGCGTTCGTGCGAAGCTCACGACGCAGGATTTTTCCGATAGGACTCTTGGGCAACTCATCCACCACCGTGACGCGCTGCGGAATTTTGTAGCCGGCAAGGTTTTTGCGACAGTGCGCAATGATTTTCTCGCTGGTGACACCGTCGCCAGTTGAGACAACAAATGCTTCGACCCGCTCACCGGAGCGGCTGTCCGGAAGCCCGATGACTCCCACCTCTGCCACACCGTCAACTCCTGCAATTAAGTCTTCAATCTCATTCGGGTAGACATTGAAGCCGCTCACCACAATGACGTCTTTTTTCCGATCGACGATGGTGAAAAAGCCCTGTTCGTCCATTTCCGCGACGTCTCCAGTGTGCAGCCAGCCGTCGCGGATGGTCTCTGCCGTTTCCTCGGGTTGGTTCCAGTAGCCAGCCATGACCTGCGGGCCTTTCACGACCAGCTCGCCAGGTTCGCCCACCGACACATCATTGCCGTCATCGTCGATACACCTGGCAAGGGTCGATGGAACGGGAATTCCGATGGTCCCGTCCTTAGCGGTTCCATCGAGTGGATTGAACGTGAGAACTGGTGAGGTCTCGGTAAGGCCATAGCCCTCCACAATCGGGCTTCCCACCATCTCCCGCCACTGGGCCGCAACGGAGGTGTGCAGGGCCATGCCTCCCGCAGCCGATGCTCGGAGGTGGGGAGGCGGGCTGTCTTGGAACCACCGCTCCTTGAGCAGCGCAGCGAACAGTGTGTTGACTCCTGTCAGCCAGGTGATTTCGTAGTTTTCGAATGCGCGCTTGAGGTTGCTTGGTGGTCGCGGGGTGGGAATCAGAATATTTCTCGCTCCAAGGTGGAAAAACGACAACAGATTCACCGTGAAGGCGAACACGTGGTAGAGCGGGAGGGCCGTCATCACGGTTTCTGCGCCGTGGCGCAAGAAGGGACCGGTAATGCCCAACATCTGCATGGTGTTGGACATCAGGTTCGCGTGAGTCAGCATCGCTCCCTTCGCCACACCGGTTGTGCCCCCGGTGTATTGAAGTGCCCCGACGGTGTCTGCGTTCACCCCCTCCAGGTAGGACTGGAGCCTTTCTGGAGTTGCCTCTTTCTTGCCCGCAGCAATCGCCTCGCGGAAAGGAGTGTGCGCGACAGTAATTTTCGGCAGCGACCTATTCCACACTTTTTGCACCAGTCGAATGACGCCTGCAATGACTGGGGGGAAAAACTCCCCAATCCTCGTCGTGATGACGGTCTTAATCGACGTGTGTGGAAGCACCGTGTCGAGCCGGTCGGCGAACATGTCGATCATGACCAACACCGTGGCGCCCGAATCGGAGAACTGGTGAATCATCTCCGTCGGGGTGTACAGCGGGTTTGTGTTCACCAGGACTGCTCCTGCTTTGAACACTCCGAATGCCACAACCGGATAGCTCAGACAGTTCGGCATTTGGACAGCTACTCGGTCACCAGGCTGAACTCCAGCACTTTCTCGCAGGTAGGCGGCGAAGGCGTCGGAGAGCTCGTCGATTTGCCTGTAGGTCAATGACCCGTTCATCCCGTTTGGCATGCACTGGGTGAAGGCCACTGTCTCCGCGTAGGTGTCGGCGGCCGTGCGAATAAACCCGGGCAGGTGGGGTGAGGGGAGAGGAGCGAGCTCTGGCTCCACAAACGAGGGGTAGCTTGCCATCCAGGGGGTCTCAGTCACCGGTCACCATCCAGCTTCATCTCTACCGCCCCGGTCAACGCTGACGGTGCTACTTGTTTCCCCATAACCTACTGTGAATGACCACAAAGAGCGGGGCTCAGCCCTCGAGGCCGTGGGATCGAGTGCCTCCGTGGACCCTGGCGGTCGTGGCAATGCTCAGCATTCAAACCGGTTCTGCGCTGTCGATAAGTCTCTTTCCCGCTGTGGGACCTGCGGGAACCGCCTGGCTTCGACTGAGCCTCGGCGCCGTGATTTTGCTGCTCATTGTCCGGCCGAGACTCTCTCTCATCCGGCGGGACAACATTGTCGGACTGTTAAGCCTCGGGGCGGCCACCGGGGTGATGACTTCCGCGTTCCTGTCGGCACTTGATCGAATCCCGCTCGGCACCACAGTGGCCATTGAATTCTTAGGCCCGCTCACCGTGGCCGCGTTGTCCGGCAAGAACATCCGGGCCGCTCTCTGGCCACTTCTTGCACTTGTTGGAGTGGTGTTCCTCACCAG
>CAJXYC010000097.1 GCA_913063365.1 uncultured Cellulomonadaceae bacterium | reverse complement strand
TCGAGCGGAAGACCCTTGATCGCTTCGATGTAGACCGGTTCAGACACATCGAGGTCCTTGATCAGGGTCTTGCAGGCCAGGCGGTTTTGGCCGTTGATGCGCATGGCGTCTGATCCGCAGACACCGTGGGCGCAGCTGCGGCGGAACGAGAGCGAACCGTCCATGTCCCACTTGATCTTGTGAAGACCATCGAGGACCTTGTCGGTGGCGTAGAGCTCGACGTCGAAGTCCTGCCAGTACGGCTCGGCGTCGGTCTCGGGGTTAAACCGGCGAATGATGAAGGTGACGGTGAACGAGGGGACCTCGGCTGCCGCGGCCCCGGTCGATGCCGTGTCGAGAGAGCTGTCGACGGGTGAATCGATGATCGTCATTAGTACTTCCTCTCCATCGGCTGGTAGTTGGTGATGACGACCGGTTTCCAATCAATGGTGACGTGGTCGTCAACGGTGGAGGACTTGGGGTCTCCGGTGAGGTAGGCCATGGTGTGGACCATGAACTTCTCGTCGTCGCGGTCGGGGAAGTCGTCGCGCATGTGACCACCGCGGCTTTCCTCACGGTTCTTTGCTGACGCCACGACGACCTCGGCGATATCGAGCAGGAATCCGAGCTCAATGGCCTCCAGCAGGTCGGTGTTGAACCGCTTGCCGCGATCCTGGATACCGATCTGCTGGTAGCGGTTTCGCAGCTCAAAGATGGTCTTGCCCACGTCAGTCAGCGACTGGTCGGTGCGGAACACCTGGGCGTTTTTGTCCATTTCCTCTTGGAGCTCTTTGCGAATCGGTGCGATGCGCTCTGGCCCATCGGCGGCGAGGGTCTCGGCGATGAGGCTGCGGACCTCTGCTGCCGGGTCTGAGGGAAGCTCGGGCATATCGGCTTCGTTGGCGTATTCCACCGAGAACCGACCCGCCCGCTTACCAAACACGTTGATATCCAGCAGGGAGTTGGTACCCAAACGGTTAGAACCGTGCACTGACACGCATGCACATTCGCCGGCGGCGTAGAGGCCCTTCACCACGGTCTCGTTGTCGGCCAGTACTTCCGCCTTGACGTTGGTGGGAATGCCCCCCATTGCGTAGTGGGCGGTCGGCATCACCGGAACCGGCTCGTGCACCGGGTCGACACCCAAATAGGTGCGGGCAAACTCGGTGATGTCGGGAAGCTTGGTTTCCAGCACTTCTGCACCCAGGTGGGTGCAGTCGAGCAGCACATAGTCCTTATTCGGCCCTGCACCGCGGCCTTCTTGGACTTCTTGGACCATGCAGCGGGCGATGATGTCACGCGGTGCCAAGTCTTTAATGGTCGGCGCGTAGCGCTCCATAAACCTCTCACCCGAGGCGTTACGCAAAATCGCGCCCTCACCGCGGGCTCCTTCGGTCAGAAGAATCCCTAGTCCCGCAAGACCTGTGGGGTGGAACTGGAAAAACTCCATGTCCTCCAGCGGAATGCCCTTACGCCAAATGATCCCCACACCGTCACCGGTGAGGGTGTGAGCGTTGGAGGTGGTCTTGTAGATCTTTCCAAACCCGCCCGTGGCGAACACCACGGACTTGGCGTGGAACACGTGGATGTCGCCGGTGGCCAGCTCGTAGGCGACCACACCGGCAGCGCGCTGCGGCTTCTTGCCACCCTTCTTGGCCTTGCGAGACGTGTCCGGAACGAGCAAGAGGTCCAGCACATAAAACTCGTTGAAGAAGTTGATGCCGAGCTTGACGCAGTTTTGGTAGAGCGTCTGGAGGATCATGTGACCGGTGCGGTCGGCGGCGTAGCAGGCACGGCGAACCGGAGCCTTACCGTGGTCGCGGGTGTGACCACCGAAACGACGCTGGTCAATCTTGCCCTCAGGAGTGCGGTTAAACGGCAGACCCATGTTCTCCAGGTCGATAATCGCGTCGATCGCCTCACGGGCGAGAATCTCCGCGGCATCCTGGTCGACCAAGTAGTCGCCACCCTTGACGGTGTCGAAAGTGTGCCACTCCCAGGAGTCTTCCTCGATGTTGGCCAGCGCTGCTGCCATACCGCCCTGTGCTGCTCCCGTGTGCGAGCGAGTGGGGTAGAGCTTGGAGATGACCGCGGTCTTCGCGTGCGGGCCAGCTTCGATAGCCGCCCGCATTCCCGCACCACCGGCACCCACAATGACGACGTCGAACTCGTGGACGTGGGTGGTGATCCCGTTCTCGTCGGTCGTGCTCGACACCGGTGCGTGGTCGGTAGTTGTCATATCTCCTAATTCCTCAGTCGGTTAGCCAGCTGCGCCACAGAACGAGGGGAGCAGCTCGGCGGGGGAGCCTGCCGGGCAGGGGTCAAACGCGTAAATGGTGAGCGTTCCGAGGATCAAAATGGCGATCGTCGAAATGAGCAGCGCACCGTGGAGGATCATCCGGGTGCGCTCGCGGCTCGCGTAGTCGTTGATCAGTGTGCGCATGCCATTGGCGCCGTGAATCATCGCCAACCACAGCATCGCGGTGTCCCAGACAATCCAGAACGGGTTGGTGAGCTTGCCGGCGACAAAGGCAAAGTCGATGGCCTTGACCCCTTCGCCGACCATGAGGTTGACAAAGAGGTGTCCGAAGATGAGGACAACCAGGGCGATGCCGGAGGCACGCATGTAAATCCAGCCCCACTTTTCCCAGTTGACCCCGCGCTTTTGCGGGCGGGTGGGGGTGTTGGGAATTTCGATGGTGACGCTCATGGGCTTACCAACCAAACACGTTCGCGAGGTGACGGGGGGTAAAGGCGATCATCGTCGCCAGCCACAGGCCGAGGACCACATAGAACATCGACTTGTGCATCCGGGTGCCGATATTCCAGAAGTCCACCAGGATGATGCGCAGGCCGTTATAGGCGTGGAAGACCACAGCGCCCACCAGCCCGATTTCGGCGACACCCATCAGCGGGGTTTGGTAGGCACCGATGACGACGTTGTAGGCCTCGGGGCTGACACGAATCAGAGCAGTGTCGAGAATGTGGACGAGCAAAAAGAAGTACAGGCCCACGCCGGTAATCCGGTGGAGAACCCAGGACCACATTCCCTCTTTGCCGCGGTAGAGCGTTCCTCCCGGGATGATGGACCGGCGGGGGGCCGGCGCCACCGGGGATGACGCAGGGCTGGCAGTCGTCGTCACGGTAGGGGCACCTTCCTCTTGCAGGGCTACCCCAATAATAAAGCTAAGTTGATAACAACGCTCTCAGCTAAGCGACGCGTTCCACTGACCGGACTCCCGAAGTCGCAACCCGCGCGGTGACGGCGGGTTTCATCACGCTTCGATAGTGCTCCACCAGCTCCGCACACACCGCTGACCAATCTCGGGAGAGCACCTTCCGGCGTCCGGCCTCACCCATTTGTGCGCGCAACAGCGGGTAGTCGCGCAGCATTCTGACTGCCTCGGCCAAAGCCTCGTCGTCACCCGGTGCGAAGTGCAGACCGTCTTTTCCGTGGGCGACCAGATCCAGTGGACCGCCGATGGCTGGGGCGATAACTGGCAGGCCAGAGGCGTGAGCTTCCTGGAGCGTCTGGCCGAAGGTTTCCTCCTCGCCGGTGTGAACGAAGATGTCGAAGGCTCCGTAGATGCGGTGGAGGGCCGGGCCGCGCAGCGCTCCGGTCAAGGTGTGTGGGATGTTGGACAAGGCATTCGTCACACTTGGCCGCGACGGGCCGTCACCCACGATGACGACGTGGATGCCGGGGACTTCGGCGAGCACACCCAGGCGTTCGACGTTTTTCTCTGGAGCAAGCCGGCCGACATACCCGATGATGATTTCGCCCCGGGGAGCAATTTGGTGCCGGAAGGACTCGATCTCGGTGGTGTGCCGATGGTCGGGGTGGAATCCGGTGAGGTCGACACCCCTGGCCCAGTGAGCGAGGCTCGTCACCCCGCAATCCTCCAGTTGGGTCCGGGAGGTTTCTGAGGGCACCAGGGTGAGGTCGGCGGTGTTGTGGATTTTCGAGACGACCCACCACGCAAACTTCTCAGCGGACCCCAACTGGTTGCGCTTGGCGTAGCCAGCGACGTCGGTTTGGAAGATCGCTACCGAGGGAATGCCCAATTTTCTTGCGGCGAGCAGAGCCTGGTAGCCCAGCAAAAAAGGGCTTGCCGCGTGGAGGATGTCGGGACGAAACTCACTCAAGAGGGTCTGGACCATGGGGTGGGGAAGACCGACGGGGAACTGTCGGTAGGCGAGTGAGGGGACCCGGTGGAGACGGACCCCGGTGGGTAGATTTACCTCGCTGGCCCCCGGCACCTGGGGAGCGATGATCATGACCTCGTGGTTGCGGGAGGCGAGGTAGTCGCTCACCCGCAGCACGCTGGTGGTGACGCCGTTGAGCGTCGGGAGGAAACTCTCGGTGACGATGGCGACTCGCACGACGCTCTCCCCGGTTTGGTCCAACACCCTGATTTCTGCACAGAGTAGGTAGGCTTTCGAACCAGACAGGGGCCGGCACGGTGACCGACAGGTA
>CAJXYC010000096.1 GCA_913063365.1 uncultured Cellulomonadaceae bacterium | reverse complement strand
CGTGGCGGGACCGTCGGCCACGAGAGCCTTGGCGATACTGAGTGGCTCCGGTCGAAGCGCCACAAGATAAAGGACCCCTGCCGATAACTGCGCCAGTGCCGTAATGACGAAGGGTCCTGCGTAGAGGGGAAGTCCCAGCCACAGGCCAAAGGCGTCTCCCGGACCAATCAAGTTGGGTCCGGACACCGCCCCGACTGTTGTCGCCCACACCACAAGAGAGAGGTCTGTGGCGCGGTTGTCATCGTCAGAGACATCTGTCGCCGCAAAGCGCGCCTGCAGGTTGACTGCGGTGCCAGAGCCGATCAGCAGCAAGCCAACCAAGAGCAACGGAAACCATGTCGTCACCGTGGAGAGCACCGCGATAACCGCGCCGAACGAAGCCACCCACGCGCCGATACCAAGAGACCACGAGCGACCGCGAGCCTGCGCCAGCCTGGCCAACGGGAACGACGCCAGCGCCGCCCCCAAAGTAATCAGCGTCGCGGCAGAACCCGACCACGCGGAGGAGCCAGAGAGTTCTGTCGCGAGAATCGCCCCAACCGACAACGTGGCACCCATGCCAAGACCGGCCAAGACCTGACCAGTCATCAATACCCGGCGGAGTCGACGACGGAGGGCGCCGAGGTCGATGTCGCGAAGATTAACTGTCGGTGCGGTCATCGCGGTTTACTGCCGGATTGCTGAGGGTGCCGATTCCCTCAATAGTGATGTCGACGGTTTGGCCTGCCTGGAATCCTCCGAGGCCAGAGGGTGTGCCGGTACAAATCACGTCACCTGGAAGCAGGGTCCAGACATCAGAGACAAAAGCAATGATTTCTGGAATGGAGTAGATGAGGTCTTTGGTGTTGCCCTCGCGTCTTTTCTCCCCCGCCACATACGTCGTGATGTCAAGGTGTGAAGGATCAAGCTCTGTTTCAATCCACGGCCCCAGCGGACAAAACGAGTCGTAGCCTTTGGCCCTCGCCCACTGCCCATCGGCGAACATGACATCGCGGGCGGAGACATCATTGGCGATGGTGTAGCCAAAGACCACACTCTCCCAATCCTCTGGCTTCACTCTTTTCGCGACCGAGCCAATGACGACGGCGAGCTCACCCTCGTGGACAATGCGACCTGGCACAGGGGGCAACACAATCGGATCACCAGGCCCCACCACCGAGGTGTTTGGCTTGAGAAACACGAGTGGATTTTCAGGACCCTCATGGCCCATATCGGCCGCGTGCTCGGCATAGTTCATCCCGACACAGATCACTTTTGACCGGGGGATGACAGGAGCCAACAGCTTCGCCGAGTCGAGAGGGATTCGCTCACCTGTGGTGTCGAGCCCGTGGTAGAGCGGATCCCCGGTGAGGACCACCAGATCAGAGTCGTCAACAATCCCGAACTGCGGCTCACCGCTGTTAGAAGAAAAGCGGGCGACCTTCATTTCCCCAAGAGTATCGGCTCCCAGGGGATATCTCCCCGGGGCCAGTGAGGTGTCCAGACGCCTCGCTTACCCTGGAGGCATGTCACGAGGTCTCTTGGTCTACGACGGAGATTGTGCTTTTTGCACCCTCTGGGTTCAGAGGCTCCAACGCTGGCTTCCCCGTTTTCCTGAGGTCACCACCTCCCAGACTGCTGACCTCGAGGCACTCGGTCTTTCGGCAGAAGACGTACGCGACTATGTCTGGCTCGTGACACCCACAAAGCAACGGGCAGGAGCGGCCGCGTTTTCTGGGCTCTTGAAGGGCCAACCCCATTTCGGCTGGGCCTTTCTCGGGCACCTGCTCGACACCTGGCCGCTTTCAGTCCTCGCTGATCTTGGCTACCGCGTGATTGCGAAGAACCGGCACCGGCTCCCAGGCTCGACCGCGTCGTGCGAGATTCCGCGTGAGCAGCAATAACCAGACGGCTCAGCCAGCACGCTCCAGGCTCTGGGTCGAACTGGCCCTGGTGCTCCTGCTGAGCGTCGGCATGAGTGCCATCTACGCCATCGTGGCGTTCGCGAGGCGACTGTCGTCTCCTGAGCCACTTGCCTCCCAAACCGCCACCTTGAATCGGTCACTCGCCGACCAGGAAATCTTCGATGCGATCTACCAGCTGCTGGCTGTCGTCAGCGGCCTCGTCCCCGTGGCACTGGTGTTCTTTTTGGTGTGGGCGCACCAGAAGCCACACCTCCAGACCATCGGCCTCACAGGAGGCCGGATAGCAGGAGACTTTGCGTGGGGTGTGGGACTGGCCGCACTCATTGGACTCCCCGGGCTTGCTGTCTACGCTGCGGGGGTTCGACTGGGGCTTACCGTGCAGATTGTTCCCAGTGCACTGCCTGATTACTGGTGGGCGATACCGCTTTTGTTGCTGGCGGCTCTCAAAGCAGGTCTTCTCGAGGAAGTCATCGCCGTGGGGTATCTCACTCACCGACTGGAGCTCCTGCGCATTGCCCCGTGGCTGATTATTGCGAGCCAAGCGTTGCTGCGTGGTTTTTACCACCTCTACCAAGGGGTCGGGCCGTTTGTGGGAAATATTGCGATGGGGGTCATCTTCGCGCTGTTTTTCCTGAAAACCAGGCGTCTTGCGCCGCTCATCATCGCGCACACAGCGATTGATGCGGTGGCATTTGTGGGCTATCCGCTGGTTGCTGAGTCTTTACCGGAAATTCTCGGATTCACCGGGTAGCGTCACCCAGCGTGAGTGCACCAGAGGTAGGCGACATCGCCCCCGACTTCACCCTTCCCGGTGTGGTCGTAGAAAACGGCGAGGCCATTACTCGTCATTTCACGCTCAGTGAGCGACGGGGTCACCCCGTTGTCTTGGCCTTCTACCCGGCCGATAACTCGCCTGGCTGCACCGCTCAGCTCTGCAGCTACCAGGACGAGCTTGAGACCTTCCGGGATTTGGGTGCCGAAATCTGGGGTATTTCTCGCCAAGACCAGGTCAGCCACGAAAAATTCGCCAAGAAGAAAGCCCTCGGCTTTCCCCTTCTCGCTGATGAAAAAGGCGATGTCACGGCTGCCTATGGCGTCGGACTACTCGGTATGGGAACCAGGCGAAGCATTTTCATCGTCGGCGCCGACGGGAAAATCTCCTGGCGTCACATCGCACTCGTGGGCTTCACGTTCCAAAGTGCTGACACCCTCAAGCGCGAGCTACAACTCATCGCCTAACGCCCCTTCCCTCGGCTATCCCGCTCGGGTACGCTGAAATTCCTTCAATGATGAGGGGATGGGAACCGTGCCACACGCGCTGTCGCCAGACACACTCTGGCGCGACGATTGGAAACGCGGTCTCGACCGTGCCAAAGAGTCACTCAGCGCCACCGGCCCTCCCCCATCCGGTGTCCGCCACGTCATTGGTGAGTCCTGGTCAAGAGCTCTGCGCTCCTCGCTGAACCCTGCCGGAACCGAACCTCGAAGTGTGTGGAGCCGGTCAGACCTCGTCGACTATCGAAACGCTCATCCTCTCGCTGGTCTCCTCCCGGTGGTCCACCGCATTCTCCTGCGCTACACGCGAGACCAGGGTCTCATTGTGGCGATTGGTGACGAGGCGGGTCGGCTCCTCTGGGTAAACGGCAACGATGCCGCCATGAGAAAAGCCGAGCACATGGGATTTATTGAAGGAGCCGACTGGTCAGAAGATTCGATGGGAACCACAGCGCCCGGGACCGCACTGTGGCTCGGCACAGGGGTTCAAGTACGGCAAGCCGAGCACTTTTCCCACATCGTGGAGCCGTGGAGTTGCAGTGCTGTGCCGATTCGCGACCCGGCGACAGACACCGTATTGGGAGTGCTGGACCTTACAGGGGATGACCGTGCCGTGGCACCTGAAACAGTGCCCATGCTGGAGGCCACTGTCGCCGCGATGGAATCAGAGCTCCGCGCTCGACACCTGCCGACACTCTCCGTGCCTCCCGCGCCTCGGATTGCCGCTCCCACGCCGGTTCTCCGTGTCCTCGGCAGGGACCTCGCCGTGGTGGACTCCCTCTCGGCCGACACTCTCACCCTCGGGGAGAAACACTCAGAAATCCTTACTGTCCTCGCCCACGCACCAGGGGGCCTTAGCGCCGACGAACTCTCGGATGCCATCTATGGCCCAGGCCATCCCTTAACGACCATTCGGGCCGAAGTGAGCCGGTTGAAAAAAGTCCTTCGCCACAGTGGCGTGTCACTCACTATCGGCAGCAGACCGTATCGACTGGAGGGTGCTCTGGATACGGATGTCAAACGAGTTCGAGGTTTCTTAAGCCGTGGTGCCCACCGCGTCGCACTGGCCAAATACGTCGGTTCGGTCCTACCCCACTCCACAGCACCCGGTGTGGAACAGCTCCGCGATGATCTGCACCAGCACCTGAGAGAGGTCCTGATGCAGGGAGCATCGGTAGAGATTTTGCTGGACTACGCCCACCACACTGACGCCTGCGACGACATCACGTTGTGGCAGATGTGCTTGGAGCTGCTCCCTGCAAAGAGCCCACGTCGGGCTGAAGTGGTGCTGCGCATTGAGGCTCTCGAAGCCGAACAGGGCGACTGCAACTAGTTGCAACCCTTCTCTCAATACCCTCTCAGTCACGCTCCCGGGAGATCCTCGCGGAGTTTGTCTTGCAGAGGAGTCAACGATGACTGTGTATGCACCTCCGGGCCAAAAAGGCTCGAAAGTCACTTTCAAGTCCCGCTACGA
>CAJXYC010000095.1 GCA_913063365.1 uncultured Cellulomonadaceae bacterium | reverse complement strand
GGCGACCAGCGGCAGCATCGAGCCTCTCTCACGACTCTGTGACGCCATCACGGCCTGCCTCGATACTCCGAGACTCGCGCATCGGCGTGCCCGGAAATAGGCACGCTCAGCGGCAACGCCGCGGGAATGGGGGGAATGGAGCCCAGTGCCACCTCGGTGCTCACCCGAACCCGTACGACACTGCCCGGCTCCACGCAGCGTCCGGCGGGTCGACAGTCGATGTCGATGCGGTAGGTCGATTCCACACCAAACGACTCCATCGCTGTGGCGACCGCGCGTTCGACTCCGCGAACGCCCTGCTCGGCGTTGGTCGCCATGCTCAAAGCTCGGACACCGTGCCGTGCGGCAGCCTCGGTGGCCAATGATGCCTGTTGGATTCCCCACAGTGTCACAGTGAGCAACAGCACCGGAATGAATAGAACTACCCCGGTCACGAGGAACTCAAGAGAGGCGCGGCCCGACTCTGCGCCCCTACGCTCAACCGGGTTGTTCGAGGGCAGCAGCGGCCTCGACACGAAGCTCACCTCCCAGTGACCAGAGGCCTACGGCGGGAAAAGGCGCGCTGACAGTGACGACCACCCCCGGCTGGCCGGCTACTGTTCCAGGGCGGGCATCAACGCTCTGGGCATACCCGGGACCCACACCTTGGATGATCAGTCGGCGGGTGAGCTCGATGCCGTCGCTGAGCGAAGTGTCGTAGTAGCTGGCGAGCCTCGCTCCCTCCCAGGCGGAGGCTTGAAGGGTGTGGCGGACGTGGATCACCAAGGTCGCGTGAATGACGGCAAGGACCAGGGCGACGAGCAGCCCGGAGACCATGACGAACTCGGCCGGGGCGCTACCGCGCTGGGGGTTAGAACGAGGTGACACGGGAGATGGCTTGCTCGAACACTCCGGCCAAAGCCGGACCTGCCGCGGCCCAGATGACGATGACGAGGCCGGCGGTCATGAGGGTGATGAGAACCCATCCAGGGACGTCACCGCGTTCTCCGGGGCGATTCACAAATGTCGTCATAGGCTGTCCCTTCTGCGCTGTGCCCCCACAGGCTAAAAAAGGTTGCCAGTGGTCGGCAGGAGTTATCCCCAGGCCTGACCGTGACGGATAACCGGCAGCCCCGGCAAAACTGAGCCGCGTGCCAGCACAAGCTGAATGATTACGCGACGACTCCCTACCCCACGGGCCTCAGGTTGTCCGAGGTGGCCGCGAGGCATTGAGCGACCAGGTCGAGGTTTTGGCTCTGGTAAGCAATGTGGGCACAGTGGCGGCCACGACGACGATGGCCTCGAGCCACCAGTAGAGCAGGGGATAGATGGGCGCGAGTGGCCAGAGTTTCGTGATGGTCTTGTCGTGGTTGGCGTCCAAGTGCATCCCCCACAGAATCTGCACGATCGCGATGCCAATCGTCATCGAGCCCCAGTGGCCAATGATCAGGGTGTTGCCAAGTTCCGGCCCTCCCACGGTGTAGGCCACAATCCACAGCAGTGTCGACGCAATCAAGACGTGACACCAAATGATGGACAAGCTCGCTTCCAATAAGAGGGGAAAGATCCGCCACCTCCACCGGCGCAGTATCAGACCGCCATGAGCCTGGAGGACCCTGATCAGGCCACTGCTCCAGCGGTAGCGCTGCTTCCACCACTGGCTAAGGGTCTCGGGCACGACCATGCCTACCTGGGCTGCTGGTTCGTAGGTACACCGCCAGCCCTCTCGATGGAGCCGCCAGGTCAGCTCAATATCTTCGGTCGGCTGTGTTGGAGAAAACCCGCCCACCTCGAGAACCACATCGCGCCGGAGCACGGTGAGGATTCCCGAGACGGTATTGACCCGCCCCCAGGCGGCCTGACCTCGTCGAAGCGTGGAAATGGTGGAGGTGAATTCGATCGCCTGAAGCTTGCCCCAGAGCTTCCGGGCATTTACCACCCGAGGATTACCGGTGACGGCCGCCACGTCGGGGTACTTGTAGAGGTGGGGCACCAGTCGATCGAGGACATTACGGGCGGGCCTGGCGTCGGCGTCCATGATCAACACCAATTCACTAGTCGCCATCGCGAGTCCCTCGTTGAGAGAGCGCGACTTCCCCTCGGGAGATTCGTGGGTAACGATTCGGATGTGTGAGTGGTTCTCGTAGCGACGAAGGGCCTCGCCCGTCCCGTCAACCGACCCGTCGTTGATAATGGTGACCTCGAGCTGTGGCCAGTCAATGGCGAGAGCCGCATCGACAGTGTCGGTGATGGTGTCCTGCTCATTTCTCGCAGGAATCACGATTGACATCGTGGGCCAGAGCTTCCTGGCTTCCACCAGGTCTGACAGGTGGGGTAGATACTGTTCTGTGTCGCTACGGCTTCGATCGAGCAGGTACTGACGGGAGGCATTCACCGCCAGAGCAGCAATTACGACAGGAAAAGCTGCGAGGAACGCCATCAGGCCCCAGTAAATGGGGTTATCTGCCACCGCAGCGAGAAATTCGGTCATCGCCGGCTCCTCGCCACGATCCGCACGAGGGGGACGCCCACAAAAGTGAAGGCGAAGGCTGCCGCCCACAAGACGGTGGCAATCACGAAATCGGAGAGGGTCCGGTCAACAAACCACCAGTTGTAAACACCCCAGGCAAACCACCCCAACCAGAAAACAAGGCCGAGCATCCGGTGTCCCCACGAGCCAAGTGACTGAGGATTGTTTTCCCCAGTCGAAATCTCGTGGAACTCATCGGGCGACAGTAGTTCCGGCTCGGGAAGTTCGGTGTGTCGGTGCCGGCCTGGAAGACCCGAGAGAATCTCACGCCACAGCTGAGGAACGAATCGGCGACTATGCCTTCCCACGAGTATTTACTCTAATTCAGCGGAGCCGAAGTGCCCATCATTCGCAACTCTGCCAGGCCAGATTTCTAGAGATTCTCGAGGTATCGGTCAGCCGAGCTCGATTCCGAACATGTGTTATACGCAAAGTGGAAAGGCTTGACCTGGGGCCGAACGAGGTTAACTAGGCCGAGAGAGCTTCATATGCCTATTCCAATGACAGCCCAGCTGATCATGATCGACGGAGGAATGGTTTAACAGTAAACCCTCACAGAGCCTCCGCAGTGCGCCCGCGAGATTACTCGCGGGCGCACTACTTATGTGGGGCCGATTGCCTCAAGACCCATGGAGCGGACGTTCTCCGCCAGCCGGCGGTCGTAGGTGACGACCGCTTCAACATCGGCTATCACCGTGAGAGCCGTGGCCAAATGGATTGCGTCGAGACTGCCCAGCGCCGGTCCCACGACCTGGCCGGCTAGCCTCCCCGCTGCGTCACACACGGCAGCGGTCAGGCTGATGAGGTGAACACTGCGCAGTAATGCTCGAGCCTCGTCAGCACTGGCACCCGCGCGCCCCGCGACGGCCAGCACTTCCGTGCGCAACAGATCTGATGACACGATCGAAGGCTGCCCACCCCGCCGACGAGTGTGGTTAGTGAGATAGGCAGCGAGCGCCGCCGACTCGGGCTCCTCAACAATCAATTTGACAGCGGCGGACGCGTCCAGATAGAGCGACCCCATTACGGGTCCTTGCGCAACTCACGGAGGGCCTCCGTGCCGGCACGCGAGGGGTTCCCGCGGGGAATCCGAGCGAGGAGGTCCGAGAGATCCTTGTCAGGAGTGCTGACCAGACCCGCCTGAGCGAGCTCGGCGAGAGTCGTCGGGCCCGCGGGAATCATCTTGGCGACGGGCGTTCCGTGGTCAGTGACCACCAGAACTTCGCCGTCTCGAACGCGCTTGACCACAGCAGAAGCATGCTGCTGGAGTTCTCTGATACCTACTGTATTTTCCACAATGTGCTACACGGTAGCAGAATTGCTCAACTGAGTGCCCCGCTTCCCACTGGAATACTCAGACCATGTGGATCGCCCAGTTCATCTTCACTCCCGGTGACTACGACGAGGAATTTCACCGACTCAACGACGCCATCGACGCCTATGCCGAATCACTCGAGGGTTTCGCCGGCGCCGAACGCTGGCTCTCCCCCGATGGCGCAACGCAGAACTCGGTGTACTACTGGCGCGATCGGGAGTCACTGGGCCAGTTCTCGCGCTACCCGGAACATCTGGTGGCAAAAGAGAACTATCGAAAGTGGTACCACTCCTACCGGGTGGTCATCAGCGAGCTGAGCGCGAGCTACGGCGACACCCCACACCCCCACCTGCCCTCAACTTAGAGTCCGGTTTGGAGAGCCTGAAGGCTCGGCCACACCGCGAAGATGACTGTTGTCGGCAGAATGAGCAACACCAGAGGCACCAACATCCACACCTCTGCCTTACCCGCCCGGTCGACAATCGAGCGCAGCTGATCGTGGCGAGAGTCGGAACTGTGACTGCGCACCACTTCGGCAAGCGGAGCACCCCGCTCGAGTGCGGTGGCCAGGTGCTCGACCAGACTTTCAATCTCCGCAACACCCAGCCCGGCAGCGGAGTCTCGCAACGCCTGGCCCAAAGGTTCGCCGAGCTCCACTCGCCGCATCACCGCAGCCCACTCGCGCGCGAGCTCGCCTGAGCCGCGCTGGGCAATGCGGTGGACTGCGCCGGGCAGCGACTCACCGGCTGCCAAGGCCAGAGCCAAGAGTTCGAGGACCGTCGGAAACTCTTCGGCAAGGCGCCGCCTGCGCGCCTCGGCGGCACGACTCAACTGGCGGTCATAGCCACCCGCGCCGAC
>CAJXYC010000094.1 GCA_913063365.1 uncultured Cellulomonadaceae bacterium | reverse complement strand
CCTGTCCTCGCATAGACCACGCGGGTTTTTTTCGATTCAACTGGCGCGGCAGCCTCTTCCCACTGTCTGGTCACCGAGGCCAGAAAGCCGTCACCAGCAGCCGAGCCTTCCGTGAGCTCGTCCTCACCGCGGTCGCCATAGAACCCGACAGCGGAGGCCTGCAACAGTGTGTGTGGGGGAGTCCTGGACGCCGCGATTGCTTTTCCGAGTGTCTGTGCTGACTGTTGCCGCGATGAGAGCACCAGTTTTTTGTGCCCAGGCGTCCACGGAATTCTGGATAGTGACGCGCCAGAGAGGTTCACGATCACGTCTGCGTAGTCGACGATGTCTTGCGGGACGACCCCCCTTGCTGGATCCCACTGGTGTTCGCTGGAATCAGTGGGTGGACGTCGGACCAGGGTGTGCACGCTGTGTCCTCGGCCTTTTAGCTCAGCTTTAAGACCGCGGCCAATCATGCCGCTCGCCCCAGAGAGAAGAACGGTCTGGGGAGTAGGTGCGTCAGTCATTTAGCTAAGGCTCGCCTCGAGTGTGATTGGCACTCCCGCGAGGGCTTTGGACACCGGGCATCCCGCCTTGGCGTCTTCGGCCAGACGGTGGAAGTCTTCCTGAGAGATGCCGGGGATGCTGGCCTGGAGCAACAGGTGCGATCCCGTGATGCCTTCGCCCGGGACAAAGGTCACCGCCGCTGTCACATCCAATGACTCGGGAGTGAATCCTTCACCACCGAGGGCGTGGCTCAGTGCCATCGAGTAGCAGGCCGAGTGTGCGGCTCCCACCAGTTCTTCGGGGTTGGTCATCCCGGCAAATCCCTCGGACCGGCCCGCCCAGGTGACGTCAAAATTGGCGACCCCGGAGGATTGCAGGTGGGTGGAACCAGATCCCTCGGTGAGGGAGCCTTTCCAGACTGTGCGCGCTTCGCTTGTTGTCGACATGGCTGCCGCCTTCCTCCCCCGTCAGGGGCTCTTGTCGTATGTAACCACGGCGGGAGGAATTTGACGAGAGGTTCTGGGTAAGTTCCCACCTCCGAGAATGGTTACGGCCCGGATGCCCTACGCAGTCGGAGTATCGCGTTATACATCTCACAGCCCAAGCACAGACCAAAAAACGCGTTTAACACCGCGGCAATTAACGCGACTGCTGAGGCCACAACCAATCCGTAGGGAACACCCGCCAGGTGCAGAACCACCCCGACGATCGACACGACAAAGCCCACAAATAACGCAAACCGTGGGGGAGCTTGGTCTTCCATAAAGGACGGTTTTTGTAATCGCGGCCGAATCAGCGTTTTGAACAGAAAACTGTAGGGGTGGCGGGCCGGTCCGAACACCGTTCCCCAGGCAAACATCACCGTGGCAAAAATAAGAAGCCACCAGGCGACGTCGAATTGCGGGGTGGCGGCGGTAGGAAGCCCGAACCACAACACCGCAATGAAAACAAATGTGGTGATTCCTGCAGCAAAGCGCGGCCCGCGTGGGTCAATCTGCGCTGTCGTATTAGATGCGGTACTCATCTGCTCTCCTTTGGATTTCGGTAAACGCGTCAGCAACTTGGGTCTTCACCACGGCAGCGGGCGTGGCGCCCTGGAGTCTGGAGATCACATCACCCGAGGCGGACACCAGCAATGTGGTGGGGGTTTGGCGAATGCCAAACCGGTCGACTAATTCTGTGGCGTCGGAGACATCCCATTCGAGGTGTGCTGCACGAGGTTCGGCCTGAGCGATATCTCCGAGGATTCCCCGCATCGCTCCGCAGTAGGAACACAGCGGTGCTGAGATTTGAAGCAGGGTCAAGGTGGCATCGGGGGAGCGAAAGCGCGCGGGCACCTGGTCCGGATGGGTCTCGGTGCTGACCCGAGAGTTTCCCTGCCGCCACACCACACCAACGGCCGCGGCCAGGGCGAGTAGCGCCACAATCACCACGGCAGCGAGGGTCTGGTCCATGCGCCCCAGGGTAGGCAGGAGGACTGACAACACCCCGGTGTGTGACAAAGAAAGACACAGGGCCTATGCGTAAGCTGTCGCCGTGGCTGAATCCGACATCGTCTTCCGTTCGGATATGACTGTCGAGTTGGTTCGCCACTCCGCCTCTGATGCCGATGTGATTTTCGCTGCCCGTGTCTCCACCCAGGGCGAGCAAACCCTTGAAGGAGCGGCTGCCGGGACAGAAGCCACCGAGCGGGACAAAGGCCTGATCAACTATCTGATGCGCGATCGTCACGGCTCACCGTTTGAGCACAATTCGTTGACGTTTTATGTCCAAGCACCCATTTTTGTCTTCCGCGAGTTCATGCGACACCGGATTGCGAGCTACAACGAAGAATCTGGTCGTTACCGCGAACTGCGACCCGTGTTTTATGTCCCAGGGCCCGAGCGGAAGCTCGTGCAGGTGGGCAAACCGGGTGCTTACGAATTCGAAGACGGCACTCCGGAGCAGTCACAGATGGCCGTCGACGAAATCAAGGCCGCCTGTATTGCTGGCTACGAGGCGTATACGAAGATGCTGGAGGCGGGAATTGCCCGCGAAGTGGCCCGGGCCGCACTGCCGGTGTCGCTGTATTCCAGCATGTACGTGACGATGAACGCGAGAAGTCTGATGAACTTCCTGTCTCTTCGCACCACCCGGGAAGGAACACACTTCCCGTCCTTCCCACAGCGAGAAATTGAAATGGTGGCGGAGAAAATGGAGGCCTTCTGGGAGCCTCTGATGCCGATGACGGCGGAGACCTTCAACGCCAACGGCCGGGTCGCCCCCTAGCCTCCCCGCGCCAGAGACCCTCTCAAACCGCTAGCCTGTCGCAGGTGAACAGCAGTAATCCTTTCGGCCAGGTCTTAGTCGCCATGGTCACTCCGATGACCGCGGACGGTGAAGTCGACTGGGAGTCGACCGAGAAACTGATGGCCCAATTGGTCGCAGACGGCGTCGACGGCATTGTCGTGACCGGCACCACCGGTGAAACCTCGACGCTGACAGATAAGGAAAAACTGCAGTTAGTCACGGTCGGCAAATCGGTTGCCGGTGGCAAAGCCAAAATCATCACAGGCGGTGGCTCCAACGAAACCGCTCACGCCATCGAGCTCTACAAAGCATCCGAAAAAGCGGGCGCCGACGGCGCCATGGTGGTCACCCCGTATTACAACAAACCGACCCAGGCGGGCATCCTCACCCACTTCCGTCTCATCGCAGACGCCACGGACTTGCCCGTCATTTTGTATGACATCCCCGGTAGAACCGGTGTTCCGATCCATTACGAAACAATTCTGCGCGCCGCCAAACACCCGAATATCGTCGCCGTGAAAGACGCCAAAGGCGACCTGATGGAAGTAAGCCGGGTGCTGAACCAAACAGATCTGATGTATTTCGCCGGTGACGACGGAAATGCACTTCCCACTCTCGCCATTGGGGGAGTGGGAATGATTTCTGTCACCGCCAACATCGCCCCCGAGCCCTACCGACACATGGTGGACGCCGTCAACAGAGGCTCCCTGCCAGAAGCGACGGAAGCCCATCAGTTGCTGGAGCCCCTCGTCCGCGCCACCATGACCCACGTGCCAGGCACTGTGGCGACCAAATACATCCTCCACGGACTGGGACGGATCACCTCCCCCCGTGTCCGTCTGCCGCTTGTCGGACCAGAAGACGACCAGGCAGCCCAAATCGAAGCCGATATTTACGACATCTCCGGTGTCCCCGGCGTCGACTTCAGTAATTTCCGACCCGACCGCAACGCCGCTGCTGGCGGCGCCCTGCCGAAAGTCGCCGGAACCACCCGCTAACAAAGGACCCTGTGGCCACCCCACTGTCTGACCCACCGGCACTGCATCCCGGAACCCTCCGAATCATTCCGCTTGGCGGAATCGGAGAAGTCGGTCGGAATATGACCGTCTTCGAATTAGACGGCAAGCTGCTGATTGTCGACGCAGGAGTGCTCTTCCCTGAAGAAACCCAGCCCGGTGTGGATCTGATCCTGCCGGACTTTGAGGCCATTAGACACCGCATGGACGACGTGGTCGCCATCGTGCTCACCCACGGTCACGAAGACCACATTGGGGCGGTGCCCTACCTGCTTCGAATCCGTGACGATGTGCCGATTATTGGCTCGAGCCTCACATTGGCGCTGATTGAAGCAAAACTCAAAGAACACAAAATCACCCCCTACACCTTGAGCGTCAAAGAAGGCTCGAGAGAAACACTGGGGCCGTTTGACGTCGAGTTTCTTGCCGTCAACCACTCGATTCCAGACGCGCTCGCGCTCGCGATCCGCTCAGAAGCCGGCACGGTGTTGCACACCGGAGACTTCAAGATGGATCAGCTGCCCCTAGACGGACGGCTCACCGACTTACGTGGGTTTGCCCGGGTCGGTGAAGAGGGCGTGGATTTATTCATGGTCGACTCCACTAACGCCGATGTGCCGGGCTTTACCCCCGCTGAAAGAGATATCGGCCCTGTTCTCGACCAGGTGGTTCACCGCGCCAGCAGGCGCGTTATTGTCGCGAGCTTCGCCTCACACGTGCACCGGGTGCAGCAGGTCATCGACGCCGCGGTCGCGAACGGCCGGCGAGTGGCGCTTGTGGGCCGCTCGATGGTGCGGAATATGGGTATCGCCCAGGAGCTTGGGTTCTTACGGATTCCTGACGGTGTCTTGGTTGACGCGAAGAAAGCACCGGATCTTCCCGACGACAAAATCGTCTACATGACCACCGGCTCGCAGGGCGAGCCGATGGCGGGGCTCTCACGAATGGCCAATAACGAACACCCGACGATT
>CAJXYC010000093.1 GCA_913063365.1 uncultured Cellulomonadaceae bacterium | reverse complement strand
AAACAGCTGATTAAAAAAGCCGGTCCGTTACACTGGGCGACTGCAGAAAAAGTCGTTAATCAGTAAAGGTAGACATCTAATTCTTCTCTGGATGTCGCAGGTGGACTTCACGTGACGGATTCGAAAGCGCCTCTCCCCTCCAGGCGAGATCTTCGCCGGGCTGAAGCGTCGAAACAGGTGGCCACCCCCGCACGCTCTGCGGTCTCAATGACCCTTCAGCCCTCGCACCGGTCGCAAGTAAGAGAGCCAACTAACCGGGGTAGGCGCGCGCTCACCGTGCTCACGCTGCTCGCTGCGCCTCTCTTGTTCGTCGGTGTCAGCATGCCGGCGAACTTGTTCTACCAAGGAGACAGCATTACCCCTGCTATTGCCCAAGAGCCGGCACCGGGTGAAGAGCTGGCTGCTGAACAGGCGTTCGTGGCCAGTAGTTCCGCCGCCAGTGTGGAAGGCATCCGTCGCGAGAGTTGGAAAGTCACCTCCTACGCCGAAGTCCTCCGCGCAAAATACGGCGGACGAGCACTCACTTATGAGACGACGGGTCAAGGCCCTGTCAGGTGGCCGTTCCCCGTGGCGGTGCAGATTAGCTCGGGCTTTGGAGCCCGAGTCGCACCTTGTCGCTACTGCTCCAGCTACCACCGCGGAGTCGACTTCGTCCCTGGTCGCGGAGCTCCCATTTACGCGATCGCCGATGGCATCGTGACCCAGCAGGAATACTCGGGCGGATACGGAGAGCACGCCTACATCGAGCACACGATTAATGGCCAGACGGTGCTCTCGGTCTACGCACACATGGAATCAGCTAGTAGCCCGCTTGAAGTGGGTGACCGAGTTGAAGCTGGCGACTTCATTGGGCTTGTCGGCAATACGGGTATTTCGACCGGCCCACACCTGCACTTCGAGATTCGAATTGATGGGGTCTACCTCGACCCGTTTGCTTACCTACAGGCAAACGCGAGCTAACAGCTCGCAGGCCTCACCACTGGGTTCTCACCTGCTGACTGGCAGTGGTATTCTCGCGGGTGCACGCTTCAGGCCCCGATAGCTCAGTGGTAGAGCACTTCCATGGTAAGGAAGGGGTCGCGAGTTCAATCCTCGCTCGGGGCTCTGGTGTGCACGATCCTCAAGGCGGGGTAGCTCAGCTGGTCAGAGCGCACGGCTCATAATCGTGAGGTCGCGGGTTCGAGCCCCGCCCCCGCTACCGTCAGACAGACACCGGCTCACGCGTCGACTTTGGTAATCGGCGCGATTTTGATGAGAAGCCTCTTCTTCCCGGCCTCGTCAAAGGCGACCTCTGCCACCCGCTTTGGTCCTTGGCCGGTCACGGCGTTCACCGTGCCCTCGCCAAAGTCGTCATGACGAATTCGGTCCCCAGCAAGTAGTTCAAGCTCGCTGTTGTCTCGGACAACGGTGTCCACGCGGTTTGCCCAACTCGTGTTCTTCTCCCGCGGAGCTCGTGGCAACGGTGCGGGCTCTCGGGACAGGCTCGGGCGCGGGCGTTCCAGAGCTGGGTCGGGAAGGCCCGACTCGCGCCAATCAATGAGATGCTCTGGGATTTCCTGAAGGAATCGACTGGGTGCCGACATCATGACTTCGCCAAAGGTCGCCCGACTCATCGCCAGAGACAGGTGGAGCTTTTTCTTTGCCCGGGTCATTCCGACATAAAACAAGCGCCGCTCCTCGGCGAGGCCACCGGGCTCGGTTGCGCTCATCCGATGCGGCAGCAGCTCCTCCTCCACGCCAGTGATGAAGACCGCGTCAAACTCCAAACCTTTCGCGGTGTGCAGAGTCATCAACGACACAGTTCCACCAGAATCGTCCAACTCATCTGCCGCGGCGACCAACGAGACTTCGGTGAGGAACTCAACCAAGCCGGCTTCTTGGTTTCCCCTGGAGAACTCGGTGGCAACGGCAATCAACTCATCGATGTTTTCTACCCGGGCAAGGTCTTGTGGGTCGTCGGAGCGGTTCAAGATGTCTCGGTAGCCGGTGCGGTCCACTACAGCCGAAAGGATGTCGGCGGCACTGGCTCGCTCGACCGACGCTCTCATCTCGGCCAGCAGCGCGTTCAGATCTGCCATTGCGCCCGTGACTTTGGGGCCAAGACCGAGCTGTTCGGCTTCGGCGAGCGCCGCGGAGAGGGTGATGCCGGTCGACTCGGCGTGGGCAACCAGCGCAGATTCTGTCGCCGGGCCGATACCCCGCTTGGGTGTATTCAGAATCCGGCGCACCGCCAACGTGTCCGCTGGGTTAGCAATTGCCTGCAAATAGGCCAGCAGATCCTTGATCTCGAGGCGCTCGTAGAACTTGGTTCCACCGATAACCCGGTAGGGAACGGCCTGCCGGATGAATAACTCTTCCAACGCCCGGGTCTGAGCGTTGGTGCGGTAAAACACGGCAATGTCGCTATACCGGTAACCCGTATCCATCAGCGACAAAATCTCGTCGGCGACAAACTGTGCTTCGTCGTGCTGGCTGTAGCCGGTAAAGCCAATAATGGGATCCCCTGCTCCCTGATCGGAGAACAGGTTCTTGGCTTTCCGGTCAAAGTTGTGCGAGATGACGGCGTTTGCAGCATCCAGGATGTTCTGGGTGGAGCGGTAGTTCTGCTCTAGCAAGACCACCTCGGCGCCGGGAAAGTCTCTCTCAAACTCCACAATGTTGCGAATATCAGCTCCGCGAAACGCGTAGATGGACTGGTCCGAATCACCCACAACCGTGAGGGACGCTGCCGGTATCCCTTTTTTCTTCTGCTCTTCGGGTGCCTGTTCTGGAACCAAATCGGGAGGAACTGGTTTGGTCAGCTCTCTAATCAGCGCATACTGCGCATGATTGGTGTCCTGATACTCGTCTACCAAGATGTGACGGAATCGGCGCCTGTATTGCGCGGCAACCTCCGGGACAGCCCGAAGAAGCTGAACGGTGGTGACAATGAGGTCATCAAAATCGAGGGCCTGGGAGCGTAGAAGCTCGGCTTGGTAATCCGCCCAAATCTGAAAGAACGCCACGTCGTTCGGGTCGTTTTCTTGCACCCGCGAGCGGTAGCCGTCGACGTCAACGAGTTCGTTTTTTAAGCGAGACATTTTCGCGGCGACCGACGATGGGCTAAGCCCCAAACGGTCGGCTCCCTGGTCACGAATAAGCCGCTTGATGAGGGCCCTTTGGTCGCCTGAGTCGTAGATAGTAAATGCCTTGGAGTACCCGAAATGGTCTGCCTCGGTGCGAAGAATCCGCACACAGGCCGAGTGGAAGGTAGAAATCCACATTCCCTCAGCCACATCACCCAACAGGGCTTCGACACGTTCCCGCATTTCGCCAGCTGCTTTATTGGTAAACGTGATGGCGAGAATCTGGCTCGGCCACGATCGCTTCGAGGCAATCAACGCAGCTATTCGCCGGGTAAGAACACTCGTTTTCCCGGAGCCTGCCCCGGCCACGATGAGCAAAGAATCAGCCTCAGAGGTGACCGCACGCTCCTGTGCTTCGTTCAGTCCAGAGAGCAGCGGAGAGTCGGCGGGAAGCATCGCCGCCCAGTCTAGAGTTGGCCTCTGATACCGGGGCACTCGCCTACGCTGACAGTGTGGATGATGCAGAGACTGCCACCCTGACAGGCGACAGCGACTCGGTGGATGACGCTCGGACCACCAGGAAGCGCGGTGGCCGGAAGAAGCTCAATGTGTTGTCCGTTGTCGCGTTTGTGTTGGCGCTCGTTGGATCTCCGTTGGCCATGATTTTTGGCTACATCGCGGCGGGCCAAGTTCGTCGCTCAGACCAAGCGGGCGCTGCTTTGGCATGGATTGCTGTCGGGCTCGGATGGCTCTGGACTGTGGCGTTGGTCGTCGTGCTGGCAAGCCTGGGAATTATTTGGTGGGAAGACCCGTTCTGGCCCTAAGTGCGGTTGTCAGCCCTGGGCGTACTTGAGCACCTTGTCAGCGCAAATCGGTACCATTTTCCCGAGACACAACAGTGTCTGACCGTGCGTAAAAGGAGTTGAAGTCAGTGGCATCGTCAAACCCTGCGTTTAGTCGTTCCCCTGTGTTTGCTGAGTCCGTTCGTCCGACCGCGAGTGCGCAAGAGCTCGACGAGCTCTACGGCCGTCCGTCGGCGACTCCCGCTGAGACCGGACGGATGAGCTACAACGACACAATCATGAAGACCCTGATTAGTTTCGGGATTCTGCTGGTGGGTGCCGTTGTCGGCTGGATGGTGCCGTTCCTGGCTCTCCCTGCAGCCATTGCCGGGTTTGTTCTCGCGCTTGTCAACATCTTCAAGAAAAACCCCTCGCCGGGCCTGATCCTCACCTACTCCGCTGTCCAAGGGGTGTTCGTGGGAGGAATCTCGGCCATCTTCAACCAGATGTGGGACGGCATTGTCACCCAGGCGGTGTTTGGAACTCTTGGTGTGGTCGGTGTGACCCTGTTCTTGTTCATGAACGGCAAGCTGCGTGCCACCCCGCGTCTCACCCGTATCGCCATTGTCGGAATGGTCGGCTACCTGGCGTTCTCGCTGGTCAACTTCGGGCTGATGATGTTCGGCGTCACCGACGCCATGTTTGGTCTGCGTAGCGTCGAATTCTTCGGGATTCCGCTTGGTCTGATTCTGGGCGTCGTGATTGTTCTCCTGGCCGTGTACTCGCTGGTCCTGGACTTCGAGTCTGTGAAGACCGGCGTGGAGCGCGGGGCGCCAGAGGTGTTTGGCTGGCAGGCCGCATTCGGCATTGTGGTCACCGTCGTGTGGCTCTACGTCGAGATCTTGCGGATCTTGGCCATTCTCCGCGGCGAGTAGGAACGAGCCTTACTCCCACTCGATAGTGCCGGGTGGCTTCGACGTAATGTCGAGGACCACCCGGTTCACGCCTGCGACCTCGTTGGT
>CAJXYC010000092.1 GCA_913063365.1 uncultured Cellulomonadaceae bacterium | reverse complement strand
TCGCTGCAGTCGTGGCGATTGGAGGCCAGGCCGCAGCCTGCCGAGGCGACGCGGGCGGCTGCGTGGGCGCTGGAAGAAGGAATTTCGAGGCTTGTGGTGAATCCAGGGTCACCGGATGAATGCGTGTTGCGCCGGGGAGTGTTGGTGGCGCTTGTCACGGCAGAGCCCTACCGGGTGCCGTGGGACGACGACGAGGTGACAGAGGCGATTGCCGGTCCTGTCACCGAGGGCGTGGTGCGGCTTCGCTCCGGCTGGGAGCTGCAGGGAGGAAGCGGACCCGATCTGGTGGTGGAAGTGGGATTACCGGCAGGTCTTTCTGCCGACGAGCTTTCGCAGATGCAGAGGACCTGGGCAGAAGCGTGGGGCTCGAGCGAGGCGATTGCTCGCTATGTCGACGGGATTCACCTGTCGATTGTTCCTGCTTAAGTGACGGGGCCTGTGTATTTCTCGCCAGGGCCCTGACCTGGAGCATCCGGGAAGGTCGAGGCTTCACGGAAGGCTAGTTGAACACTTCGAAGCCCATCTCGGAGGACTCTCGCGTGGTGGTCGCCAATTTCGGGGGCGGCCGCGGTAATCAAACCGGCTAGTGCCGTGATGATTTTTCTCGCCTCCGAGAGGTCGATTTCGTCTTTCGGATTTTCTGACAGTCCACACTTCACTGCGGCGGCGGAGAGCAGGTGAACAGACACCGTTTGGATGAGCTCCACCGCCGGCACATCAGAGATGTCGCGTTCAATGTCGGCAAGAGCGTCGTCGAGGGAGTCAGTCATAGCGGGGTTAAGCGTATCGGGGGACTGTGGATAGTCCCTGCAGTCTCACGGTGTCTCGCCCATACTGAACCCAGAAAACGCCGTGGTCTGCCGCGGTGGAGAGGAGCTCACCTGGCGTGTTGGAACGATTCCCATACACATATCATATCTGATAACATTTCGATATGACACACTCACCCGAATTCGACGTCGTCGTGCGCTCTGCCGCGAAGTTGCAAGAGCTTGTCCCCGACATGGTGCTGGTCGGCGGGTCGGCTGCCGCCTTGCACGCCGAGCATCGAGTGTCGCTGGATCACGACCATGTCTTGCATGACCTGGCCGAGCGCTATGCCGCCGTCGTCGATGCCGTCGAGAGCAGTGCGGGGTGGGCGACATCGGTTCGCGCCAGTCATCCCCCCATGACACTGATGGGGAGCTTGGATGGCGTCCAGGCCGGCATCCGCCAGTTACGTCGCACGAGGCCTCTCGAGACCGAGAGATACGAGATTGACGAGCAGACGGCGGTGACCGTGCCCACTATCGACGAAATTTTTCGCATCAAAGCCTTTCTCCTGGTGGACCGTGGTGCCGTTAGAGACTTTCTCGACGTCGCGGCTCTCGCCGATCGTGTCGGGCTCGAGCACGCTGCCAGCCTCCTGTCAGACCTCGATAGCTACTACGCGGTGCGCTCGGATGAGGAGGGCCTCGTCAGCACCCAGGTCGCCCTGGCTTTGGCCGATCCGCACCCCACCGACCCTGCGGTGCTCTCCGAGCTGTCGAGCTACAAGAACCTCGCGCCTCGGTGGCGCGAATGGGAATCCATTGTCGCCGTCTGCAAGAGCCTTGCCGTTCAGATGGGAAAGTCCTCATGACACACCTGTTTCGAAACGTCGAGGGCAGCCCGTTGGATCCGGTAGACACCTGGCCCTACGAAGGGATGGTGTCGGTCATTGAATACGGCATGTTGCGCGACTGGCGACCAATCGTGGCGCACCTTCAGGGAGATCCGTGGGGGAGGGTTGCGAGGAACATCGAGCAGTATCTTCAGCACGCCTCGGATTCGCAGGTCGCCAGCTATTTCCGGTTAGTGCTCGAGCGAGTCCGGGCAGACGCGGAGGCCGCCGAGCGCGAGGAGATCGCGGCGCGAGTGCGGGAGTGTATTGCTCGCTCCGGAGTGAGTGCCCACGAATTTGCCCGCTCCATTGGCACCTCGGCGTCCAGGCTCAGCACCTACGCACGAGGGACCGTGACGCCGTCGGCCGCGCTGTTGCTGCGAATGGAAACGCATGCCGCTCGGGGGCAAGAATCCCGCGCCCCGCAGATGACACAATCCTGATACTCTTATGCGGTTACTCATCCGAGTAATGGTGAAAGTGGAGAAGACTCCCACCTAGGTATACCGATCATCACGGTTGCCGGGTCGTTGTGCTCCGTCAGCAATGACAGCGTCAAGGGCACAGGGGTGAACACCCCGGGATGACACTCGCGCTCTCGCCTGAATGTGTCGGCAGAGAGAATAAGGAGCCCCCATCAGCGATCCGAGAATCAACGACCGTATTCGAGCAAGCGAAGTGCGCTTGGTCGGTCCCGAAGGGGAACAGGTCGGCGTGGTCCGCATCGACATCGCGCAGCGTCTCGCCCAAGAGTCTGACTTAGACCTGGTCGAGGTGTCGCCGAATTCGAACCCTCCCGTGGTCAAGATTATGGACTTTGGGAAGTTCAAATACGAAGCGGCCCAGAAGGCCAAAGAGGCGAGGAAAAACCAAGCCAATACGGTGTTGAAGGAGATTCGTTTCCGACTGAAAATTGACACCCACGATTACGACACCAAGCGCAAACGCGCCGAGTCGTTTTTGAAACAGGGCGACAAAGTCAAAGCGATGATCCTCTTCCGCGGACGCGAACAATCCCGCCCCGAACAGGGCGTGCGACTGTTGCAGCGATTCGCCGAAGACCTCCAAGAATTCGGAGCCGTGGAATCCACCCCCATGATTGACGGGCGGAACATGGTGATGATCATCGGACCACTGAAGTCCAAGGCAGACCAGAAACAGCAGGCACGTAAAGCCAAAGCCCACGAGGCCGCGGTCGACGCAGGCGAGTAAGACAAGAGAGGAACCAATGCCAAAGCAGAAGACGCACTCCGGTGCGAAGAAGCGCTTCAAAGTCACAGGAAGCGGCAAAGTCATGAAGCAGGGCTCGGGCATGCGCCACAATTTGGAGCGCAAACCCACCAAGCTCACCCGTCGTCTGAACAAAGATCGCGTCATCGCGCCAGAAGACGCCAAAGTCATCAAGAAACTGCTCGGCAAATAAGCCAGGGCCAAAAAAGGAAGGTGTGAGTTATGGCACGCGTCAAAAACGCCGTCAACGCCCACAAGAAACGTCGTGTGGTTCTCGAGCAGGCCGAGGGATACCGCGGTCAGCGCTCGAGGCTGTATCGCAAGGCCAAAGAGCAGGTTCTGCATTCGTTCCAGTACTCCTACCGGGACCGTCGCGCACGCAAAGGCGACTTCCGGAGACTCTGGATCCAGCGAATCAACGCCGGAGCTCGTCAAAACGGCCTCACCTATAACCGTCTGATTCAGGGGCTGAACCTGGCAGGCGTCGAGGTGGACCGTCGGATGTTGGCCGATATGGCCATCCACGATCCGGCCGCGTTTGGAAAGCTTGTCGAGGTGGCCAAGGGAGCTCTCCCCGCCGAAAAGTAACTCGACAGATAGATGCTGGGGGCCTCGGAATACCGGGGCCTTCAGTGCTTTTTGGGGGCTTTCTGGAGCGAGATTAGGGGCTTATTTCCTAAGCCCACACTCAGGTCATCGTGACCTGCTGTCCACCTTGTTGTTACCTGGCGCCGGATAGAATTTCACCGTTGTGATTGACAACCCGCGTTCACCGCGCGTCCGCGCCGTGGCCAAGCTCGCCAAAAAATCCAGGCGTCACGACGCAGGCCTCTTCCTCGTCGAAGGCCCACAGGCTGTCCGCGAAGCGCTCACCCACCGCCCAGACGGCGCCGGGGAAGTGTTTATGACAGAAGCCGCCATGGCCAAACACGGTGATCTCAAGAAACTCGCCACCGCCGCTGGCATTCCGATTGAGCCGGTGACAGAAGACGTGTTGAAACAAATGGCGGATACCCCGACCCCTCAAGGGGTGGTGGCCGTGCACCAGATGTCGACGCTTACTCTGCAGAGCGCCATTAAAGAATCACCCCAGCTTGTCGTCATCCTCGACCAAGTAAGCGACCCCGGAAACGCCGGAACCATTATTCGCGTCGCGGTGGCCGCCGGCGCTGACGCCGTCATCGTCACTGACGACTCGGTGGATATTTACAACCCGAAAGTCGTCCGCAGCACCACAGGCTCGCTCTTCCACATTCCCGTCGTCCGCGGAGTGTCTGTGAAAAAAGCCCTGAACGCCATGCACAAAGCGGGCTGCCAGGTGCTCGCTGCCGATATGTCCGGAGAGCCCCT
Organism: uncultured Cellulomonadaceae bacterium; assembly: GCA_913063365.1. Classification (GTDB taxonomy): domain Bacteria; phylum Actinomycetota; class Actinomycetes; order Actinomycetales; family Microbacteriaceae; genus Pontimonas. The sequence continues at coordinate 673 of CAJXYC010000092.1, read as the reverse complement.
GCCGGCTCTTGCGAAGAAGGGTGTCCTCGCGAAGCCCACGGCCTGGCTTTTTGGCAACGAAGCCCACGGCCTTGGCGACAAGGCGCTCGCCCACGCCGACCAGGTGGTCTCCATTCCGCAGTATGGGCCTGTCGAGTCGATGAATCTCGCGACCGCGGCGTCTGTCTGTGTGTTTCAGTCCGCCTTCGCCCAGCACCCCGACGGTCCGCCGGTGTCGGAGGCTGACAGCTAGACTTGGCGCTCGTGTCAGACACACCCGCCGCCACCGAAAAAAGCGTCCAGAAAGCACTCGCCGACGCGCTGATCGCGGTGGAAAAAGCGTCCTCGGTCGCGGAGCTCAAACAAGCCAGAGCCGATCACCAAGGCGAGAAATCAGCGCTTGCCACCTTCCACGCCGGCATCAAAGCCCTCCCTGCGGACAAGCGCGCCGAAGTTGGAAAGCTCGTCGGGGGAGCGAAAGCAGAGCTTAACCAGGCGTTTGAGGCGAAATCAGCCGAGTTGGAGCGGGCGGAAGAAGCAGAGCGGCTGACATCAGAAGCGCTCGATGTGACTGCTCTTGCTCCAGGCCGCCACCCAGGCGGACGACACCCGTTGACGGTGTTGATGGAGGACATGGCCGATGTCTTCGTCTCCATGGGGTGGGAAATTGGGGAAGGTCCTGAGCTCGAGCACG
>CAJXYC010000091.1 GCA_913063365.1 uncultured Cellulomonadaceae bacterium | reverse complement strand
GGCGTGTGAGAATAGGGGCATGCTTCGGTGGCTCACAGCGGGAGAATCCCACGGTCCTGAGCTCGTTGCCACCCTCGAAGGCCTTCCCGCTGGCGTGGAAGTGACCGAGGAAGAAATCCAGCACGCCTTGCAGCGCCGCCGGCTCGGTCACGGTCGCGGGGCGCGCATGAAATTCGAGGCAGACGACCTCTCGGTATCCGGCGGTATCCGCCACGGAGTCACCCAAGGTGGCCCGATTGCTCTTCGAATCGGCAATACCGAATGGCCCAAATGGGAAAAAATCATGAGCCCGTGGCCGGTCGACCCCGAAGATCTCACCGGTGCGCGAGCAGCTCCTCTCACCAGACCCCGACCAGGCCACGCCGACTTTACGGGGATGCAGAAATACGGCTTCGACGACGCCAGACCGGTTCTGGAACGCGCGAGTGCGCGGGAAACCGCTGCCAGGGTCGCGCTTGGCGCAGTGGCGCAGTCGTTTTTGAGCCAACTCGGGGTCACCATGTTGAGCCACACCGTCGCCATTGAAAAAGTCGAAGTACCGAGGGATGTTCCGCCACCGGCGTTCGCTGACCGGGACACGGTGGACAGTGATCCAATGCGTTGTGCACACCCCGAGACAGCGGCTCAGATGGTCGCTCGTGTCGACGAGGCACACAAATCAGGCGACACCTTGGGGGGTGTTGTCGAAGTCGTCGTCCACGGCTTGCCCCCTGGTCTCGGGTCCTACGTCCAGTGGGATCGCCGTCTCGATAGTCGTCTGGCGGGTGCGCTGATGGGTATTCAAGCCATCAAGGGAGTGGAAGTCGGCGATGGCTTCCACACCACAAGAACCCCCGGCTCGGAAGCTCACGACGAAATGGTTCCTGGAGAAGACGGTGTCTCTCGTGTGACATCTCGCTCCGGAGGAATTGAAGGGGGAATGAGCACAGGCGAAGTCCTCCGGGTGCGCGCGGGCATGAAGCCCATTGCGACTGTTCCCCGAGCGCTTCGAACCGTTGATACCTCGAGTGGGGAGGCCACCCAAGCCCACCACCAGCGCTCGGACGTCTGCGCCGTCCCGGCATCGGGCATTGTCGCTGAGGCGATGGTGGCGCTGGTGTTAGCCAGTGCGGTGCTGGAAAAATTCGGTGGCGACTCGTTGGCTGAAGTACGCCGCAATATGGAGTCCTACATCGCCTCGATTCCTGAACACCTCGCGTCATCCCCGAACGACGGCAATGGTGGGTAGTAAGCCTCAGGTCGTCTTGATTGGCCCGCCGGCCTCGGGAAAAACCAAAATCGGCAAACTCGTTGCCCGAGAGCTCGTCCTGCCTTTTCTCGATACCGACCACATCGTGGCGGGGCGGCACGGACCAATTCCGGAGATTTTCCGCGAACACGGGGAGAAGTGGTTTCGATCCAAAGAAGAGGAGGCTGTCGCCGGCGTGCTGAGCGGCCCCGGAGTGGTCTCTCTCGGCGGGGGAGCGGTGACCACAGAATCCACCAGAAAAGCGCTTTTAGATCACCGCGTGGTGTGGCTTGATATTTCACCGGAGGCAGTGGCGCACAGGCTGGATAACGACAAGCGTCCGCTCCTCGCCGGAGGCGTAGATGATTGGAAGAAGCTCGTGGCGGCGAGGGAGCCTTTGTACCGCGAGGTTGCAGGCCACCGCATCGACGTCTCCCATCGACCAATCGACGAGGTTGCCAGCGATATCGTGGCGTGGGTGAAGGCAGGCCATGACTGAGAAGACGCGCGTGATTTCTGTGGCAGGGGCCGGACACACCCCCTACGACGTGACTGTTGGCTCGGGCGTCGTCTCCCAGCTCGCCGAGGTGTTGCCGGGGGAGGCCGACAAGGTGCTGATTGTGCACCCTCCTGTGTTGCATGCCCGTGCCGAAGCGATGCGGGAGGCTCTGTCAGCAAGCAAAGAGGTGTTTCTTGCAGAAATTCCTGATGGTGAGTCAGCGAAGCGTCTCGAAGTTGCTGGGTTTGTCTGGGGACTGCTCGGCCAGCTGGAATTTGGGCGACAAGACGTCATCATCGGGTTTGGCGGTGGGGCCACTACGGATCTCGCCGGCTGGATTGCGGCCAATTGGCTCCGTGGGGTTGCCGTTGTCCAGGTGCCGACGACGGTTCTTGCCATGGTGGATGCCGCGGTCGGGGGGAAGACTGGCATCAATACCACCGAGGGGAAAAACCTCGTCGGAGCATTCCACGCCCCGCACGCTGTCTTGGTTGACGTGGACTTCGCCGGGACGCTCGCGGAGAACGATATTCGTGCCGGACTCGCCGAGGTGGTCAAAGCTGGATTCATTGCTGATCCACAGATCCTGGCGCTTGTGGAGCAGTCGGTCGAGGCTGCCGTTGACCCCGCGTCGGAGACGTTTTTGGAATTAATCACCAGGGCGATTGAGGTGAAGGCGCGAGTGGTGAGCGATGACTTCCAGGAGGCGGGCGCCAGAGAGATTTTGAACTATGGCCACACCCTGGGGCACGCGATTGAGCACGCGGAGCGCTACCAGTGGCGACACGGGGCGGCCATTTCGATTGGCATGGTGTTCGCTGCCGAGCTCTCACAGATGGTCGCTGGCTTGGATGATGAGGATGTTGCCAGGCACCGCGCCATCTTTGAGTCCCTGGGGCTCCCACTGTCCTACCCAGCTGACCGGTGGCCAGGACTTCTACAGACCATGCAGCGGGATAAGAAATCGAGGAAGGGTGTTCTGCGGTTTGTGGTGCTCGATGGAATCGGCAAGCCTCGGGTTCTGGCCATTCCCGATGAGAGCGTCCTGGTCGCCGCGTATCACGAGCTTCAAACCGAGCAGACAAAGTAGTCTGGTCCGATGCGCACCGTCTGGATTGTCAACGGACCCAATTTGGGCCGTCTTGGCACGCGCGAGCCAGAAATCTACGGCTCGGAGACTGGTGACGACATCCACAAGATGCTGCAGGAGCGGTTTCCTGAGCTGGAGCTGGAGTGGCGTCAATCCGACGACGAAGCAGAGTTGATGTCGTGGATTCACGATGCCGTGGACTCCAAGACTCCGGTCGTGTTCAACCCGGCGGCGTTTAGTCATTATTCGTATGCCTTGCGCGATGCCTGTGTCTTGATGCAGGAGGCCGGCGTTCCGCTGGTGGAAGTCCACCTCTCGAACCCAGCCTCCAGGGAGTCTTTTCGGCGACACTCGGTGATCTCCGAGGTGGCCAGCGGAGTAATACAAGGTTTTGGTGCCGAGTCATATGCTTTGGCGCTTTCATGGATCGACCGGCACTAAGGAGATACTCAGGGCTATGGCCACTACCAACGACATCAAAAACGGCAGCGTGTTGAACGTCGACGGACAACTCTGGTCTGTCATTGAGTTCCAACACGTGAAGCCCGGCAAGGGCGGGGCGTTTGTCAGGACCAAGCTGCGCAATGTCCGCTCCCAGAAAGTGGTCGACAAAACGTTCAACGCCGGAACAAAAATCGATTTTGAGACCGTTGACCGCCGTGACTACAGCTACCTGTATCAAGACGGTGACTCCTTCGTCTTTATGAACACCGACGATTACGACCAGGTGAGCGTTCCCTCCGATGCGGTGGGCGATGCGCGGAACTACATGCTGGAGGGTCAAGAGGTTCAAATCGCCATGCACGATGGCGAAGTGTTGTCGGTCGAACTGCCTGCGTCGGTCATTCTCGAAGTGACCTACACCGAGCCCGGTGTCCAAGGGGACCGGTCGTCAGCCGGCACGAAGCCCGCCACCCTGGAAACCGGTTATGAAATCCAGGTGCCTCTTTTTCTCGAGCAGAACACCAAGGTCAAAGTGGACACTCGATCGGGTGAGTATCTCGGTCGCGTGAACGAGTGAGCGCGAGGCGCAAGGGGCGTAAACGGGCGCTCGACATTCTGTTTGCCGCTGATGTCCGCGAGCAACCCGTGGGGACTGTCCTGGAATCAGAGTCTGACAGGGCATCGAAAAACCCCGACCAACAGGCGTCCTTCGCTTTTGCGACGGAACTCGTCACGGGTTTTCTTGACTCCTCTGCCGAGATTGACGCTCTCATTGGCGAGGTCTCGTCGGACTGGCCGGTGAATCGGATGCCCGCGGTCGACCGGTCGATTATTCGACTGGGAGCGGTGGAGCTGAAAAACCACCCAGACACGCCCACGGCGGTCGTGATTTCTGAAGCGGGCGAGCTTGCCAGCGAATACAGCACCGAGGAATCACGCGGGTTTATCCAAGGAGTTCTGGGTTCTTTGGCGGATCGGCTGCGGGGCTCTAGTCCTTAGGCCCTCTTGCCTGCTAGTCTGACCGGCGGTCCTACTTTAACCAGCGTCCAGCGAGGCGCAGAAGGAGGTACCGGTGGCGTCTGACCTTGTGCTCAGCGAATCGGATATCCAGCGCACGACAAAGCGCATTGCCCACGAAATCGTCGAGGGCTCTCCCGACGCATCCTCACTCGTCCTTCTTGGCATTCCCACCAGAGGGGCCGTGCTGGCCGAGCGGTTAGCCGGACACATCGACGACATCACCGGGGTGCGACCACCGGTTGGTGTTCTCGACACCACCCTCTACCGGGACGATTTAGACCAGTCACCCCTTCGTGCCCCGCATGAGACGACCGAACCCGAGGGCGGGATCGATGACCGGGTTGTCGTCCTGGTCGACGACGTCCTGTTTTCCGGACGCACCGTGAGGGCGGCATTGGATGCCCTGGTTGACCTTGGGCGACCACGAGCCGTTCGGTTGGCTGTCCTTGTGGACAGGGGACACCGTGAGCTTCCCATTCGGGCTGACTACGTCGGGAAGAACCTACCGAGCAACCTCGGTGAGCACATCTATGTCCGCTTACACGAGGTCGACGACACGGAGGGGGTGGATGTCAGCCGATGAAACACCTTCTCGGATGTGAAGGACTCACCCGCGATGAGTCGATTGCGCTTCTTGACTC
>CAJXYC010000090.1 GCA_913063365.1 uncultured Cellulomonadaceae bacterium | reverse complement strand
GCGTTCACCCGCTCGATTGCCCACAGCATGTTCACCCAGTACGACCAGGTACTCAAAGTCGACGGTGAAGTGGGCAATAAGAAGGTCTACGACCCGCGCGCCTGGGGTAAGGCCGCCGAAACGGCCATGGCCGAGCGCGTGGTCGACGCGGCTAAGCAGCTGGGTTCTGCCGGAAACGCGGTGAAGTAGGCGAAGTTCATTCTGCCCGGAGATGTCTCAGTTGGCTCTTGTCTCGTTCCGATTAAGTTCCTATTTGCCGAAATAGCCGAGTTGCCCACTGGGTGGATGCAGGTGCGGAACACTGGCAACTTGGGCGCCGGGGTTGGAGGTCTATGACGCGGAGCCACCGTGCCTTCGGCTTGGGTAGCTTCGGTCTCACGCACTTGGGCGGCAACAGCCGATTTAGGGCCGGAGCGCCAGGAGACTGTGGAGTCTTTGACGCCCTTTCAATCACGGCGCCCACCGAATCGGCAAAATCTGCACCTGGCCTTCCAGAAAAAATAGACAAATAGCGAAAGCGATTCTCGCCCGGAAAGATTGGCTGTAGCAAGTAATTTCGCTGCCTGGGACCGGAAGAATATAGATATTTCTTCAATTATCTGAGAAGAATGACTAGTCTATTTCCGTGGCTGAAGTCGCTTTCCTTGACCTCGAGACAACTTCCCGTTTCCCGTGGGAAGCCCGAATCGTAGAGATTGCCGTCATTATTTGGGATCCCGAGGTGGACTCCAAACCGCAAGAGTGGGAAACGCTCGTTAATCCCATGGTGCACATTCCTGAAGAGTCAACAAAGGTTCACGGGATTTCCGGGAGTGATTTGCAGCTGGCTCCAGCATTTCCGGAGATAGCAGAAGAATTTGCTCGACTTCTGGACAGACGAGTCGTTGTCGGACACAACATCCGGATGTTCGACATACGAATCGCAAATAAAGAATTCCAGAAGGCGAACATCGATTTCCAAATCGAGAGGTACTTTGACACATACGAGTCCCTCGACAGGAGGGCTCTAGATCGAATCAGCTCGGAATTAGGCTTTGACACGGCGTCACTCCACACAGCCGCTTCGGACTGCCGAGTGACATTGGAGTTAGTTCGCAAGCACGGAATTGACCCCGGGGAGCATGCGGTCGGCGCACTCCATCGAGCACCCCGGTTCAATCACAGGACGGCACGAACTTTTTCGCGCTACCAAGCCGGGCTAACTGACTTTCCCAAGTCTGAGCTTTCCTTATCGATGCTGAACGAGCTGGAACACATTGACGCTCCAACCCGATATCTCCATCTGCTTGACGAAGTGCTCCGTGACCTCAAGATGTCGGACTCGGACTGGGAAAAGTTAGATGCCTTTGCTGAGGCAAACGGTCTCTATCGGTCCGCCCGAGACGAGCTTCATCGAGAGTACCTGTCGCAGTTGGAGGCATCCGCTTTGAGAGACCATGTTGTATCCGAAGAGGAAATTCAGACCATTTCGACCGTTGCCGAGCAGCTCGAAATACCGCTATCAATCCAGCTTTCACAAACAGAAAATAAAGCCGAGCTATCTATTGGAGCCACAGTAGTTTCCTCGGGCTCGGCGACGATAGGTGGGGTTTCATGGGGCAAAGAGGAACTCAAAGGGGTTATCGAGCATCACGGTTTTAACTGGCATAAGTCTGTGACAAAAAAGACCACCCTGTTGATTTGTCAAGAGCTACATGCCACGACGCAAAATGTTATGAAAGCGAAGAAATACGGCATCCCGCGCATGACAATTGAAGACTTCTTGCAAAGGTACCCATTCAAGCCCGACACATTTTAGGAGCAGCCTTTTGAGAGGTTGCAGGCTAGGTGGGTTGCTTGAAGATTGAAAATCTCATGCGTCCCCCCTTGACTTACGGGAACAACGTGGTCGAGAGAAGGAGCATAAGGTTTTGGCCATTTGGAGTTCCGGTCAATTTCTCCTCCACAGATTTGGCAGAGCCACTGGTCGCGTTCATACACATCGAATGGATCGACGTAATCTGCTTCGGCCTCCAGCACGCCAAGCGTTCTGAGCCGGGCGCGATAGGCAGAACGGGCTTTGTGAGCGCGAACACTTTTTTCGTTGAATTTGAGCCGATCTGCTGAGTACATCTTGCCCATCGGGAAGGGGGTGAACAAGGGCACAAACCAGAAAAAGGGAATTCCAAATCTGTCAACCGAAAGAATCTGCTCTTGGTGAAAGACAGCAAGCTCCTCGGGAACCATTTGAAATCCAGCCGTTGGAGACAATAGGCGAGTGGGCATCCCAGTGGCGTAGGTCTTCATGAAACCTTCGACCCCGCTTTCGCGGTGGCGGATCCCAACCAAACGAGTCAATTCGGGATCAACCTGCTTGGCAAGATCTCGCAGGTCTCGATGAATGTCCTCTAACGAGTGCACCGCGAAGTACTCGGTATGGTGCCCAAAACGTTCAATCACATCCCCGGGCTTTGGCCAGCGAGGGTGTTCGAAGGGAAATTCCGCATCAAGCAACGTCTTGAACATACCCGGTTCTCTGGCCATCTCATCTTTGACATCGGGCCACTTCAGGGCGTCTACATCCCATTCCGGCTCAAGGCCTTTTTCTTGTCTTCTTTGAATGCGCCTCCTGGCAAGAGAATTGCACCTCGCACTGCAAAGATGACGTCGTCTATGGGTTGGGCTGGTTTCGGCGGAGATCTGATTGCCGCAATACAAACAAGGTTCCCCACCAATCGCAACCGGAGACTTCTCCAACTTCCAGTTAATCCATCGAAATTGGGGTTCATCTGGAACTCGGCCCTTAGGAATGTGCTCCAGATTCCCTTTGGGCTCATGCGAATCAAAACCCCTTGACATTAGGTACTGTGCTTCAAACGCATTGGTTTGGGACAGGCCCCTCGGCTGCGAGATTGTGCAACGAACCGTTCCAAAGCCTTCCGCTCTCCCCAAATTTCGACCTCAACTGAAGCCAGCTCTTTTGATGTGGGCTCTCAACCAACCATGACACAGCAGGCCAGGGAACCCCAGATAGTCCAAACTCCTTCCTGAACAGACACGGGCGAAACTTAGCGGTTACGACCGCCCAGAGCACGCTCATCGGTGTTCCCCTGAGCGTCTTTGCGCAGCTCCTTGGGAAGAGAAAACTGCAGGTCCTCTTCGGCCGTGCGAATCTCCTCGACGTCGCGGTAGCCGGCATCGGCCAAATCCTCGAGAGTCTGGTCGACGAGCACCTCAGGCACCGAGGCGCCCGAGGTCACTCCAATCGTGGAGACCCCCTCGAGCCACTCCTGCTTGATTTCGCTGGCGTAGTCGACGCGGTAGGCGGCCTTCGCGCCGTATTCGAGCGCCACCTCTACCAGCCGAACGCTGTTGGAGGAGTTTTCTGAGCCCACCACAATCACCAGGTCACAGTCCGGGGCAATCTTCTTGATCGCCACCTGACGGTTTTGGGTGGCGTAGCAAATGTCGTCACTCGGGGGGTCTTGTAGGTGCGGGAAGCGCACTCGCAGCCGCCGCACCGTCTCCATCGTCTCATCGACACTGAGCGTGGTTTGCGAAAGCCAAATGAGATTCTCCGTCTCCGGTACCTCGATCACGTCGGCCTCATCGGGGTCGTTAACCAGAGTGGTGTTTTCCGGAGCGTGCCCCATCGTGCCTTCGACCTCTTCGTGCCCGTCGTGGCCGATGAGGAGAATGTGGAAGTCCTGACCGGAAAAGCGCACCGCTTCGCGGTGCACTTTGGTCACCAGCGGGCAGGTGGCATCAATAGCGTGAAGTTCTCGGTCTTTGGCCTCTTGGACGACCATCGGCGAGACCCCGTGCGCGCTAAAGACAATCGTCGAGCCCTCGGGGACTTCCTCGACCTCGTCGACGAAGATCACGCCGCGGCCTTCGAGCTCACGCACCACGTGGATGTTGTGCACGATTTGTTTGCGCACATACACCGGAGCGCCGTAGCGCTCGAGGGCTTTCTCCACGGCGATCACCGCCCGGTCCACCCCGGCGCAATAGCCGCGAGGGGCGGCGAGAAGAACACGTTTGGTGCCCGATACCGGCAGGTCTTCCAGCTTTTCTCGCCGGGCAGGAACTGTGGGCTGTTCGAGCAGAGTCGCGCCACCGTTTGAAATGCTCACGGCCCACAGTGTAGTGAGCACGGGGGCGTTGAGGCTGAAAAATCCAGGCAATCCGGCCTAGCCTGGAGGGCATGACCCAGGCGGCTCCCAACTCCTCGTCACCGGAAGAGCCGTGGAGCCTGCAGCGGCTGTCGGAATCGCTGGGTGTGTATATCGAGCGGCTGGGTTCGGTCTGGGTCGAAGCCGAAATCACCCAGTGGGGTGGTTCGGGTGGTCACATCTACGGCCGGGTTAAAGACCCCGAAGCCGACGTCACCGTGGACATCACCGTGTGGCGCTCGACCCGCGAGAACATCCCCGAATCGGTCGGCCAGGGCGACCGGGTGCTGATCAAAGTCAAACCCAATTGGTATGTCCGCGGCGGTCGGCTCTCGATGAACGTCCTTGAAATGCGCCTCGCGGGCCTCGGGGAACTCCTCGCCCAGCTCGAAGCGCTGCGCCAGAAACTCGCCGAGGAGGGTCTGTTCGACCCGGAGCGCAAAACCGCCCCACCGTTTCTGCCCGGTCTGATCGGACTGGTCACCGGAAAAGACTCGGATGCGGAAAAAGATGTCCTGCGAAACGCCGAGCAGCGCTGGCCCGAGGTCGCCTTTCAGGTGGAGCACGCCGGTGTTCAGGGTGACAAGGCTGTGCCCGAGGTCATTGCTGCTCTCGACCGGCTGGAGGCAGCCGGGGTGGATGTCATCATCATCGCCCGCGGTGGCGGTGACTTCCAGCACCTCCTGCCGTTTAGCGACGAGAAGCTCCTCAGGCGCGTCGCCGCGCTCGATATTCCCGTGGTCAGTGCCATTGGGCACGAAGCGGATAAACCACTGCTCGACGATGTGGCCGACGTTCGCGCCTCCACACCCACCGATGCCGCCAAGCGC
>CAJXYC010000089.1 GCA_913063365.1 uncultured Cellulomonadaceae bacterium | reverse complement strand
ACCAATGCCAGAGGCCCGCACACCACTCGGTGCGCGGGCCTCTGTTGGTTCGACGTGGGTTAGCTCGCGGTGGTGAACTCACGAAGCGCGTGACCACCGAGCGACATCGGCGTGGTGGTCCACTCCACCCCGGCGCGACGGGGATTTGGAGTGCGGTCGGCCGCGACGATTGGCATTTGGGCGTCCACTGTTGCGTCGGCGCGGTGACTCGGTCGTTCCTCCGCCACTGCGTGAGGGGCCTCGTCGGGAAGTGCGGGCAGGATTCGGCATAGCAATAACTGCTTTCTTGGGGGTAGAGGTGTGGTTTCGCACACAGGCCCACACGGTGTGGGACACACCGGACTGCGGGAAACACTTACACCGGGACAGAACCCCAGGCCGATCGCTTCAGTGTAGGGGTATTTCGGCCTCACCGGGGCTCCAGGGGTTCTATTCGCCTCTCCTGAGGATGACCCAGTGGCTGCCGGTCTGGGAATTGTTCGCGGTAACAGTTCCGTCACAGCTTGGTTCGCGAGTTCGGGAAGCTTCAAGGGGTGGTGCTACTGTTACCACCCATACGGGGCAGTTCGACTGTTCTCACGGGTCAATGAGGGTCCGTTCGAGCCGGGTGTCCTGGTGCAAGGAGGCAGACCATGTGCAACATTTTCGTTGGGGCCGACCCGCAGCTGTGGGACAGCAAATCCAAATCAGTGCGAATCGACGGTTTCGTCACGAGTATCCGGATGGAGAACGCCTTCTGGATTGCCCTTGAAGAAATCGCCTATCGCGATCAAATGAGTGTGAACCAGCTCATCCAGACTCTGTATCACGAGTCCGTTGAGGCTGGTCACGACATGACCAACTTCACGTCGTTCCTGCGAGTGTGCGCGCTGCGCTATCACTCGCTCATCGCGGTTGGGGAAGTGTCGCCCGCGCTCGATGTTCCGATCTATCGCGGTGAAGCGTCCGACATTCTCGCCAGGGAGGCAACCCGGCGAATCGAGTCGGAGCTTGCACGAGTGGGCAAAGCCAGCTAGCAGAATTTTGTTCCAAGAAAACCCGCCCTTCCGGGGCGGGTTTTCTTATCCCCGAAAAGACTCACAGCCAATTTTCGACTAAGTAGTAATCGGTTATTACCTATTTATTGTTGCGCGGGCCTACTGTCGGAGCACTGCTCGACGTTGAGTGACCCCACTCTGAGAAGTCGAGGAGGTTTTTTGCTCGACAAACGAAGGAGTGAAACACGATGAAGGCGCAGGTGCTGGAGTCATACGACGAGTCGCTCAGCGGTGACACATGGGTGACCGAACAGAACGTTCCCGACGCCACAATTTCCTCGGGAAGTGACGTCATCGTGAAAATTGGCGGTGCCGGCGTCTGCCGAACTGACCTTCACATCATCGAGGGTGTGTGGAAGCCCATTTTCGATCCGGCTGGCGATGCCCTCCTTCCGTTGATTATGGGTCACGAGAACGCGGGTTGGGTCGAAGAGGTTGGCTCCGAAGTCCAGGGCCTGAAAAAGGGTGACCCGGTAATCGTTCATCCGAAAATCGCGAACCCCTTCGACATCAACGTTCGCCGTGGACATGACATGCACGGGGATGGCCCGTTCCCGGGCCTCGACTCTGATGGTGGGTACGCCGAATACTTGACAACCCACCAGCGCAACATCGTTGCTCTGCCCAACAATCTCGAGCCGAAGGCTGTCGCTGCCTACGCTGACGCGGGACTCACTGCGTACCACGCCTCAAAGAAAGCTGCCCAGCAGCTGTTGCCCGGACAGTACGTCGTTGTGATTGGTGCGGGAGGCCTCGGTCACATCGGAATCCAGTGCCTGAAGGCGATGTGCGCCGCTGAAATCATCGCGGTGGACACCAACGACGTGTCGCTCGAACTCGCGAAAGAGTCGGGAGCTGACCACCTGGTGAAGGCGGACGGAAGCGAAGTCGACCAGGTGATTGACCTCACCAGTGGAGGCGCCCAAATCGTCATGGACTATGTCGGGGAAAAAGGAACCACCACGAAGGGTCTGGATATGACCCGGGGAATGGGTTCCTACTTTGTCGTCGGCTACGGCGAGAACGTCAACTACCCGACGGTGAATTTCGTCGTCGGAGAAAAGAACATCATCGGAAACTTGGTCGGCACCTGGGCCGATCTCAACGAGTTAATGTCCCTCGCGGGTCGAGGCCTGGTCAACCTTGCGACCAAGGAGTACTCGCTAGCGGACGCTAACACCGCTCTTCACGATCTCGCCGCGGGCAAGGTCAAGGGGCGGGCGATCCTCATCCCGTAAACGCGGGAAGAGGATCACGGAACACATCACAAAGGAGGCTGAATGTTCCAATCACAATTCGCACGCAGGGGTGCCGGCGTTGCCGCCATCACCGCTGCTTCGGCGCTCGTTTTGGGCGCCTGTGCTGGTGGCGGAGAAGCCACCTCGGGTTCCGGTGAAATCACCGGCGAGGCTCCTGCCGAGCAGGAGGGCCTGGGCGCAGGTTATGTCGTGGATTACTCCGAATGGGGTGATGCCTATGAGGGCACCATCACCGTCGAAGATGTCCCTGGCATGTGCTCCTGGGAGGAGATGAGCAAGAAGGACTACAGCGGTCAAACGCTGCGCATCCTCTCGCACGTCCCGCCCGTCTTGGGTGAGCCGGCTCAGCTTCACGCTGACCAGTTCGCGGAAATCACCGGAGCGACCGTTGAGGTCGAGCAGGTGCCGTTCCCAGACATCTTCTCGAAGTCGCAGCTGTCCTTCCAGACTGGCGTCAACGCGTATGACGTCATCTTCGGTGGATCGCAGTGGCTCGGTGACTTCCAGCAGTATTACGCCACCGTGCCCGACGTGTACCTCAACGAGACCGAGCTGGCTGACTCGACCGACCTGGTCAAGCAGATTGCTCAGTGGAACGGTGAGACCAAGCTGTACTCGATCGACGCTGACCGTCACTACCTGAAGTACCGCACCGACGTCATCAACGACCCCGAGGCTCAGGCCGCCTACCTTGAGGCGACCGGCAACGAGCTTCGTGTGCCGCAGACCTGGAGCGAGTACAACGAGCAGGCAGCCTTCTTCGCTGAGCAGTACGCCAGCGGAAACTGGTCGCCTGCAGCCCAGCCGGCAGGGATTGATTTCTACGGCTCGGTCGAGGTGATGGCTCGCGACAACCTGATGTTCTCCGCGTTCATCAGTCGTGTCGGTCCCTACGCGAAGCACCCGGATGTCACCGGTGGCTTCTGGTTCGACGAGAACATGGTCCCGCAGGTCAACAACCCCGGATTCGTCCGCGGACTTGAAGACTTCGTTGAGGCCGTGGACTTTGTCCCGCCGGGCTACTCGAGCTACGGTCTGGCCGAGGAGATTGCCTCCTTCGGTAAGGGTGAAGCGCTGTTTAGCTACTCGTGGGATGACGCGTTTGTCGAGGCTAACCAGGCTTCCAGCCCGATTCGCGAGCACGTTGCAGCGGCTCCGCTGCCCGGTGCTGAAGAGGTCTGGAACCGTGTGACCGGCCAGTGGGAGACCCCCGCAGGTGGCGTGAACTACGCTCCCTACATTTCGTGGGGTTGGACCTCGGTCGTGACGGCTGATTCTCCGGTGCAGCAGATGGCGTTTGACTACCTCTGCTTCTTCGGAAACAAGGCCAACCACACGATCGACCTCTCGATTGGTCGCTTCGGGGTGAACCCGGGTCGTACCGACGACTTCAACGTCGACTTCTGGACTGACCAGGTCGGCTGGGAAGAGCAGTCGGCAACGACCTACATCGACACCATGCAGAACTACGAGGAGAACACCAACCGCGTGTTTGACCTCCGCGTTCCGGGTAACGGTGAGTTCTACACCGCCATGGCCAACGGTGTGGCCGAGGCTCTCGCGGGTCAGAAGACTCCGCAGGAAGCCCTCGACGACGTCGCGGCTGAATGGGAAGCCATCATCGAGCGCATCGGACCCGATGTGATCGAAGAGGCCTACCAGGCAGTGATTCGCCTCGAGGACAACCTCGACTAGTCAGTAATGATGGTGCGCTCGTGGTGGGGAGAATCGTCGATTCTCCCCACCACGGGACGCCCGAGACCAATGTTTTCTCCCACAAGGTGGTGTAACGCGTGAGCAAGTTCTACGGCCGGCTATTTCTCTTGCCGGGGTTATTCACCCTCATTGCCATCATTATCTTCCCGCTGCTGTTCACCATCGCTTTGAGCTTTTCTAACTGGTCGGTAGCTAATGCCGGCTTTGACTGGGTGGGGGGTCGGAACTGGGCCGCGATGGCGGGAAATGACCGCTTCTGGGAGGCCATGTTCCGACTGATTCCGCTGGCATTCCTCACCGTCTTTATTCAATACGTGCTGGGGCTGCTCGCCGCACTCGTGTCGTGGCGCGGAGTCGCATCGGGACGTTTTTTCCGGGTCCTGTGGTTGATTCCGATGATGACGACCCCGGTAGTGATGTCGGTGGTTTGGAAGTCGATCTTCAACGAAACCACCGGTCCGGTAAACGACATCATTACTGGCCTGGGCTTTGGTCCTGTGTCGTGGTTGTCCGAAACATTGCCCGCCATGGTCGCGATTATGATGGCTGAAATCTGGCAGTGGACACCGTTTATGTATCTACTGTTGCTAGCCGGTTTGCTGAGCCTTCCCCGCGAGCCGTTCCTCGCAGCTGCCATCGACGGAGCTGGAACTTTCCGCACCTTCTTCAAGGTGACGCTTCCGATGATGGCCCCGGTGAGCATTGGCGCCATCATCATTCGCTTGATTGAGGCGTCAAAAATTTTCGACACGGTTTATGCGATGACCAACGGTGGCCCAGGATCATCTACTGAAACGCCCACGTACTACATCTACCTCACGGCGTTGCGGAACTTTGACCTCGCAAACGGAGGGACGCTGTCGGTGACCTACCTGATTACCTTCATCGTGTTGCTCACCGTGATCGTCCAAATTCTCACCCGCATCTCCAAGCCGAAGGGGGTCTAGAGATGGTGCTCAAGCGTGTCCTCGTCGGAGCGTTCATCACGTTC
>CAJXYC010000088.1 GCA_913063365.1 uncultured Cellulomonadaceae bacterium | reverse complement strand
CAATCAGACGCTTCTACTGGCCTCGATGTGGTGATGGGCAATCACCTGACCGTGGCCCATGTCCTCGGTAACCCCAAGCGCCAGACGATTCGGCAATCGATTTTGCCCTCGGGCTGGACCAGAAACCACCGTGGAACCGTTGACCTGATGCTGGGCTCCCCCGCCTCGATGCAATTCGACACCCCAATGCTGACTAAACGCGAGATTTGGCGGATGGAAGAAGTCTTGGCCGAGGTCGAAGCGGACTACGACCTGGTGCTAATTGACTGTCCACCTTCGCTCAACGGCCTGACCCGGATGGCGTGGACAGCGAGCGACCGGGTCCTCGTCGTCACGGAGCCCAGTTTGTTCTCGGTGGCCGCAACACAACGGGCGTTCCGGGCCGTGAGCGAGCTGCAACGCGCTGTCTCTCCTCGTCTTCGCGCGCTCGGAGTGGTGGTCAACCGGGTCCGACCACAATCCATCGAGCACCAATTCCGCATCGATGAGATGCGCCAAATGTTTGGCGACCAAGTGGTCGAGCCAGCTCTCGCGGAACGGGTGGTTCTCCAGCAGGCACAAGGGTCTGCCACGCCGATTCACCTATGGCCAGGCGACTCCGCCGAAGAGGCGCAACAGAACTTCAAAACTCTGCTCGAGCGCATCGAGCAGGACGTTCCACTACCCGCTTAGCTCGCGCGCTGATTACGCCTGGCGGCGAGCTCGTCGCGCGGGTCCAGCGTGGCGTCGGTGGTCTCTGCAGAGACAAGCGTCGACTCGACTTCGCGCAGGACTTTGCCCACCGCAATTCCGAACACACCCTGGCCGCGGGAGACCAGGTCGATCACTTCATCGTTGGACGTGCACAGATACACCCTGGCCCCATCGCTCATCAGAGTGGTCTGGGCGAGGTCTTCGACCCCGGCGGTCCGAAGCTGTTCAATGGCGACACGAATCTGCTGCAGGGAAATACCCGTGTCCAGAAGGCGCTTGACGAGCTTCAACACAAGAATGTCGCGGAACCCATAGAGACGCTGTGATCCTGAGCCGGATGCCGTCCGGATGGTGGGCTCCACCAAGCCGGTGCGTGCCCAGTAATCGAGCTGACGGTAGCTGATCCCTGCGGCCTGCGAGGCCACGTTTCCGCGGTAGCCGTGGTCGTCGTCCAATTCCGGCAACCCATCAGTGAACAACACTTCGCCCGGGTACGACCCGTGGCCAGTCAGCGTCTCGTCCATGACTTCAGCTCTACCTTCATCCATTGGTTGAATGTTTGACCAGCCCCATCACTGTACTGGCCTTCAGGCATTTGCCCGGGACATCCTGACGGAGAGAACCTTCGGGCGTGTCGCCTACTCTAACCCGTCCAGTGCCTGACGGAGAAGAGCCTCGCGCAATTGCTGGACCACTCCCGCCAGTTCCCGCTGCAGCTCACGCTGTGAGCGCTTTCCTTTGGCATTGCGCTGGCTGCCCGCGTCAACGGCGTGCCGCACGAGATCAAGCTCCCGTCGTATGGCCTGCGGCATTCCCCGCAAGTGACGAGGCGAGAGACCAAAGCCCTCTGCCTGCACAAGCATCTCCACAATCTGCACATGCCGCGCTTCAAACAGAGGACCCGAGGGAAGTAGCCCCTGCGAGACCGCCTCTTTCACGAGATCCTCACTGGCACCCGAGTGCTCACACAGCTCCGACCGGTCCAGTCGATTCGGGACACCGACAACGACTGGTTGGACGCTTCGGGAAACCCCGGGGAGCTCTGGCGACTCGCCACGATCCAGCGCGTCGAGGTGTCCTTTGATGACTTTCAGCGGCAGGTAGTGATCGCGCTGGAGTCCCAGGATGAAGCGCAACCGTTCAACATCGGCCGCCGAGTAGGTGCGGTAACCGGCGGCTGTTCTGCCGGGCTTGACCAGGTTGCGGTCTTCGAGGAATCGAAGCTTCGATGGCGAGAGGTCAGGAAATTCTGGCGTCAGTTTGTGGAGTACTTGTCCGATGGACAAGGACACGGAACCCGACTGCGTGGAACGCGCCGGCTGGGCGGCCGCCACCTAGGCGCCTCTTTCTGCAGAATCGTCGGGCGAGGGATAAAACGTCATGCGGAACTTTCCGACCTGCACCTCAGCACCGCTATGCAGGAGCGCCTGGTCAACCAAGACGCCGTCGAAATAGGTTCCATTGAGAGAGCCCATGTCCCGCACATCGAATGACTTTCCGTGGCGGACGAACTCGGCGTGCCGTCTGGAAACCGTCACATCGTCGAGAAAGATATCTGCCTCAGGGTGGCGCCCCGCCACCGTGCGATCCTGATCCAGCAAGAACCGTGCTCCCACAGCCGGCCCGCGGCGCACAATCAACAGCGCTGATCCGGACGGTAACGCGTTAACAATCTCTTGTTCCTCGAGGCTGAGACCACTTTCTAAACCCTCGAGTTTTTCCTCGAAGTCAGGGCCGAAGCGTTGGGTGGTGGAGGCGTCGTCTGGGGGGGTTCCCTCGAGATTGTCTGCCATTGACTCGTGCCTCCTCGTGACCGTTAGCGTACCGGACGAGCGGAGGCTCTTTGACCACCCTTTTTGGCTAACCGCAGTGCCTCAAAAAGGTACTGAAAACCAGACCACCAATAGAGTCCGGTCCCCGCTAGCGCCATGGCCCAGGCATAGGGAGAGAGGATGAATTCAATCTGCGGGAAGACCACCGCGAGGAAGAACATCGGGAGGGCTAGCAGCAGCGCAAAGGTGGCCCACTTACCCATCCACTTCACAGGCAGCACTCCCACGCCCCACCGGCTGAAAATTGCCGAGCCGATTCCGAGCAGAACATCCCGACCTAGCAGGATGAGCACCAGCCAGAGGGGCACGACGTCTGCGATTCCCAGCGCGACGACAGCAGCGGCGATGAAGAGCCGGTCAGCCAGTGGATCGAGCACTTGTCCAAGCTTCGAAATCTGATCGAGCCGGCGCGCGAGAAGGCCGTCGACAAAGTCAGTCGAGACCGCCACCAACAACACCACGAATCCGAGGAGGTTCTCGCCCTCCCAAATCAACCACAGGAACAGTGGGATGAACGCCAGGCGGATAAAGCTCACCACATTGGGAATAGTGAGAACGCGGGAGCTCACCTCAGTGCTGTCTGGCACGGCTTCAGTCTAAGTGGAGCGGGTGAACAAGAGCTGGCGAAAACACCTGGTTCTGGGCGTGCCGCGAACGCAATCTAAGGTCCGTGATTTATCGTTTTCGCATGTCTTGTATTCGGTTCAATACCCCCGCGCACTTCGAGCAATTGGAGGCCCTGAAGAACTCGGCGACCCCGGTCGACGCCGTCGCACAGTTCCTGTCCCCGGCGGTGAGCGAGTCCAAGATTCGGCGGCTTCGGGCCATGGCAGAGGACCCGAACCCCAAGATTCGGGAAAGTGCCGCGCTGTCCTACCACGCTCCCGAAGAGGTCTACGAGAAGCTCTCGCGCGACCCCGATGACGGCGTTCGGGAATGTCTAGCCAGAAACCCCCATGCACCGTGTGATGTGTTGCGACGACTTGCAACTGACAAGAACGAGCGCGTCCGCGCGTTTGTGGCAGTGAACTATTTCGTTCCAGAAGACGCGATGGCGACCCTCGCTGAAGACCCGAGCGACACCGTCCAGGCTCTGGTGGCGTGGAAAGATTCGCTTCGCGAAGAACAACCGGTCGCGGTTTAGCGCCGGCGAATAAGTCGCTCGAGACCCATCAGCACGAGGACAACGGCAGCTCCTCCGAGTCCTACGCCCACCGCCGCGCCCACTTCTCCCGGCACCGCGGCCAGTAGCTCGCGACTGTCCGACTGCCACGGCCAAAGCGCACGAAGGGAGCCGAGCAGCAGACCGGTCATGACCACCAGCGTCAGTCGCCTGGCGTGGTCGAGCAGCCACTGCAGCAGTAAGACAAAACTCGAGACCCCCACAAGCGCTCCGAGGAAGAACAGGCCCAAATATTCAAAGTTCCGGTCATTGACCGCGGCAATGGTGTCGTCGTAAAGCCCGAGGGTTAACAGAAGGAAAGACCCGGATACTCCGGGTAACACCAGCGCACACACCGCGACAGCTGCGGAGAGCATGACCGCCCACCAGGCAGGTTGTGTCACCGAGCCGGCTGGTAGACCCAGTGCCGTGAAAACCCCGCCCGCAACCAGCACAATCAGCAGTGTTTCCCCGGGTCTCATCGGAAAGCCGGCCATGGTGAGCGGAATGGCAACCGAGGCCAGGATCATTCCGAAAAAAGCAGCTCTGGTGAGCTCGGGATAGTTCGTGAGTAATGGCTCGATGAAACCAGCCGCCACAACAATCGCCGTAACCATGCCGATGGCCAATGGAATAAGTCTTCCCCAGGGAAGTGAGTTCCAATGGCGCCGTGCAGCACTGGGGGTGCCGAGAGACAGCACTGAGCGCACGACGCTCGCGATCGCACCAATCAGGGTTTGGTAGACCCCCACAATGAGGGCAACAGTTCCGCCACTGACGCCCGGAATGGTTTCGGCGGCCCCGATGGCGGCGCCGCGAAAAATGTCGACGACTCCCCGAAGAAACTTCATCGGCCCACCATCCGACCCAGGCCTCGACGCAACCTGCCGATACGTTTCGTCACTTGATAGGCAAGTCGATATTTCTTCACACCAAGACCTCGTGACTCCACCCATTCACGATCGGCCGCGACATCAAGCGACACTGCCCCTGGATGCTGGAGCGGAAGTATGGCCTCTGTGGGCTTAGCTGCTCGCAGCGAGGAACCGGTCGTGTGGGTGGCATCTGCCCGGTTCCACCCGATGTTGCTCACGAGATTCACACGTGGCACCGCAACCAAGCCGTGGTGGCGATGGACGGTGTATTTCCATCGAAACCCCCACGCATCGATACCCGAGTCCAGGTAGCGATCGAGCGTGTCCCGCCTAACTCTCCGCTCCACACGGTCCGGATAGAGTTCACGCTCGGCGGCCGTGCCGCGAATGTCCTTCCAGGAGGTGAGGTCAGGGTCGAACTGTTTCCAGGCCCTGGCCCAGGTCGCCCACCCCCAAATCAAGGGGTCTCGGATAAAGCCGTAACTGGCGTTTCC
>CAJXYC010000087.1 GCA_913063365.1 uncultured Cellulomonadaceae bacterium | reverse complement strand
GTGAAGAAGAACTACACCGTTCCCGCCGAAGAGCTGATGCTCGACCGCACCCAGCTGATGGGGCTCACCGCACCGGAGATGACCGTCCTGGTGGGCGGAATGCGCGCGATGGGAACCAACCACCTGGGCACCCAGCACGGCTACTTCACCGACAAGCTCGGTGCTCTCACCAACGACTTCTTCGTCAACCTCACGGACATGTCGAATGTGTGGGAGCCGGTAGGTGACAACCTGTACAACATTCGCAGCCGGAAAGACGGACAGGTCAAATGGACCGCCACCCGGGTCGACCTGGTCTTCGGTTCCAACTCGATCCTCCGCTCCTACGCTGAGGTCTACGCCCAAGACGACAACAAGCAAAAGTTCGTTGAAGACTTCGTCGCCGCGTGGAACAAGGTCATGAACGCTGACCGGTTCGACGTGAGCAGGTAACTCAGTCGGCACAACAACAGCCCCGCTCCTTCGGGAGCGGGGCTGTTGTGCGTTCGAGAGACTGGCTGGTCGCTAGTCGATGGAGATGTGAGCGTGAAGGAACCAACGGTCCTTCTCGAGCGCTCCGAGAATGCCGATGGCCACATCCTGGCTCACCGGGTCGAGGTCACCCAGTTCATCAACGGCGACCTTGAGGGGGTCGCGAACCGCGTCGATCGCGCCAATCACGATATTGATGGCAGCTGCCGCCTGAATGAACTTCGGCTCAACCGACGACGCTGAGGTGTTCTGCGCGATGGCTTCTTTGGTCATGTTGACCGGAAGCCCCAAGGCGACGACCCGTTCGGCCGCGTTATCGGCGTGCTCGAGAGCGTGTTCGACAATTTCATCCAACAGCTCGTGGACGGAGATAAATGTCGCTCCGCGGACGTGCCAGTGCATCTGTTTGCCGACAAGGGCGAGGTTGGCGAGGTTCTGAATGACAGGATCAAACAGCGCGGCCACTTTCTGGACCGTCTGCGACTGAGCCTCAAAAGACTGATCGGACACCGGAACTCCTTTCGTTGTCCTCCAGGCTAGGAAGTTTTCGGCGAGGGTTCCAGCAAGGTGAGGCTTGCCTCTCTCAGTGCTCGTTCAGGGTTCGACGGGTCCTGCACGGCGGTGGCTCGCCCGCACCAGACGGTCCCGGACCGCCACGGCAAGACCCTCGCCCGGTGGGGTCATCGCGACCACCCGCCCGAGGCCCAACTGGTCTGCCCGCCGCAGAGCCGAATACACACCCGAGGCATAAGCCTCGACGGATGGGGCCTCCAGCAGACGGATAGCACCCGGCGGAGTCGGAAACTCGGAGAGCGCGATCAATCCGTCTCCTTGCTCAACAGCGTCATCGAGAACCACCTCGGCCCGTGGTGAGTAGTGGCGCGAGTGGGAACCGCTCACCCGGATGCGCTGGTCGAACTCCATCAGTTCCACTCCCGTAGCCGCCTCAACCATTTCCCGAGTGATGGCTCCGGGTCGAGCGATTGCTGGAGCAATCCCCGTGCAGTCGATGATGCTCGACTCCACACCCACGTGCGAATTCCCACCCTCAACGATCAGGTCGCCGGGGAGCAGATACTCCCCTAGCTCGCTGCGGACATCATCCGCCGAGGTCGGCGAGACCTGCCCGAAGCGATTGGCACTGGGAGCCGCCACTCCCTGACCGCCCCGACGTGCGAATTCGTCGAGCAATTCCACCGCAACAGGGTGTGACGGGACTCGGAGACCGACGGTGTCCTGGCCTCCCGTGACCAGCGAGCTCACCCCGGCGCGTTTGTTCACCACCAGAGTCATCGGACCGGGCCAGAAGGCGTTGGCAAGAGCCCACGCGTATTCGGGCAGATCACGAGCCCACATGTCCACGGCATCGATACCGGCCAGGTGAACAATCAGTGGATGGTTGGTCGGTCGTCCTTTGGTGCGAAAAATACGAGAAACGGCAACCTCGTTTGTCGCATCAGCGCCCAATCCGTAAACGGTTTCGGTGGGAAACGCTACGAGGTGACCCGCGAGGAGCGCACTGACGGCACTGGCCACCTGGTCTCCGATTGACACAGTCGTCGCTCCCTCACTGAACCACAAAGAACCTGTGGGGGAACTCTAGCCAGGCGGCTCTTGAGCACAATGAGAGCGCTCATTCTCGATGGGGCACGCCCGAAGTGTCTGGTTTCAGGGCATCACATACACCTGCCTCAGGACATGGTGAGCAGTAACCCCTCCGACCGACGAGGTCCAACAGTAGTACCAGCTCGCAACTCTTCTGAGGTTGAGGCGAATCTGCTCAGGGAAATTTCACCGCGATCGTTCACCGAGGCCCTCACATTACAGAGGGCAACAAATCCACTCAATTCCCCTTCGTGGTAGTGGAAATACTCTGCGAAAGGCTCGCCCCCTTTGGCTGGGGTGGTCACTACCCACAGGGCAGCAGGCACAGAGGATGTGGACGGGCTGCAAGCACCATCTCCTTGAGACAACCTCAAGTCCAGAATGCCGATGGAGTCAAGATCGCGGACATCTGCGCGATAGAGCTCATTCTGGTTCCAAAACTCCTGAATAACGGCCTCCCCGAGTCGCCATTGCGCGGTCTGGGTGTCATACAAGTCCGGATAGTTTGTCCTTCTCACGAATTCGAAGTAGGCCTGCGGGCCCTGCTCTCTCGCCTCAGCTTCCTCACGAAGGTGTTCCTCAAGGGCCGCTCTTGCCTCTGCGACCCGCTCGGCTGGAGTGACGTTGCATAGTGGACTAAAGAGGTATCCCTCACCATTCAGAATCGCCACATAGTGGAGCGTTTGTGGGTCAAGCCGGTCTCGAACGGAGAAGACTTGCACTCCCGGCTCCTCACCAGGCACGACCTGTGTGGAACATTCAGTTCCGGGCAGTACCCAATCAGGTGCCGGCGAGAGAGTCTCAAGGTCTGGGGTGAACCATCCCGAGGTCGAGCTCAGATTGTTCACATCCCAATGCGCACGATAGAAATTTTCCGCGAGAGCCCAACTTGGCGATTCGTAGTCGAATACTCCTGGGAGGTTCCGCTCCCGCAGGAAAGCGAGATAGTCATCAGCGTTTTCCAACGCCATCTCTTGCTCTTTCTCAATCTCTGCCACGATCTCAGCGACCTCAGACAATGGCGTGCTCCGAGGCGGGCCCCACGTGTTCACCCCCCAGAGCACGAGGCCCGACACCAGCACCACGACGAAGAGGCCGAAAGCAAAGCGCTGACGATTGCGCTTCCTCGTGCGAATGGATTCCACGTTCATAGTGGACCTAGCGTTCCAGACAAAGCTGTTCAATAACCGAGCGTGCTGATACCCAACATGCGAAGAGAAACCACGCCTAAGCTAAGCAGCTGCCGGGCCCTGGACATAGGAGACGGTTTCCCGCCATGATGTGAGAGTCACAGGGTTGACGCCAGCATGAGAGCCCGTCAGTGGGGAAGGCCAATCAATGAAGATTGCGGTTGTGGGAAGCTATGGTGCGGGCCTGACTATTAAATCCCACAGGATGCCAGCACTCGGAGAAACTCTTGGTGGAGGAATTTTCGATTACGGCCCTGGGGGTAAAGGCTCAAACCAAGCAGTCGGTGCCGCCCGTCTCGGGGCCTCCGTCAGCATTCTTACCGCACTGGGTCGGGATGCCTTCGCCGAGGAAGCTCACCGGCTATGGCGGGAGGAGGGCATAGATGCAGCCCGGGTTGTGACAGTCGACACACCGACGATGGCCGCTGTGATTCTCGTCGAACCGGAGGGTGATAACCGCATTTTCATCGCGGAGGGAGCTCTCAACGAGCTGACCCCAGCCCACGTGGAAGGTTTCCGAGACAAGATCGAAGAGGCCGATTTGCTTCTGGTGTCAATGGAAATTCCTCTGGACACTGCGCTCGCTGCCCTCCGAATTGCCAGAGAAGTAGGCACCCGGAGTGTGTTGAACCCTGCCCCCGCAGTGCCACTACCCGACGATGCTTGGGACCTTTTTGATGTCCTCACTCCTAACCAGACCGAGGGCCTCATTCTCGCAGGAATGGACCCGGAAACCCCCATGGCGCCTCGTGAGGTTCTCGAAACACTGCGGGCGAAAACCCAAGCCAGCATCGTGATGACCCTGGGGTCTGAAGGTGCGCTCGTTGACGAGAAGGGGGTAGAGGTTGTCCATGTGAAAGCGTTCCGCCCTCCCGCAATTGTGGACGCCACCGGTGCGGGGGATAGCTTTACCTCCGCTTTGGGTGTTGGACTGTGCGAGGGACTCAGCCTGGTGGATGCCGCCACCATGGCAGCAGCCGCGGGATCACATAGCGTGACCATCCTTGGGGTAATCAACTCCCTACCGAAACGCTCGGACTTGGACGCGATACTCGCGCAACCCGCCACTTAACCCACCGAAAGGACCGCCATGAAACGCTTCGGAATCATCAACGCTCCGCTCAGCGAAGCCCTCGCAACCCTGGGGCATACCGACATGTTCATGGTCGTGGACGCAGGGTTCCCTATTCCCAGAACCGCGCACAGGATTGACCTGGCAGTCACGGAGAATCTTCCAGATCTCAGAACAGTGCTCACCCTCATCCGTGATGAAGTAATTGTTGAGGGTGTCACTCGGAGCGAATATGTCCTGAGTCATAATCCGAAGCTTGAGGACTTCCTCCAATCCACTTTCAGCGACGCCGAGTTCACAGTTCGAGCGCACGAGGACATCCTTGCGTCGATGGCCCATGAGGCAAAGTTCATCGTCCGCACCGGAGCCTATGACCCCTGGGGAAACATCGGTCTCCATTGTGGGGTGGATGTGAAAAAGTGGTTCGCCGGTGACCACGTGACACTCCCAGATTACTACGCAACTAAAGCTAGCTAGATGCTGGGCGTCTCACTCGGATGTCAGAGGTTGTGCCACGGCGCTCCCGGAGGTGTCTGATTTCAGGACAACGAGGACAGTGACAACTCGTGACGAGGAGGTCCCTTGCCGCTTCACTCGCCGAAAACCGCCTCAGCTGGGAGTTCAAGTGACCACGATATGTGAAACATCACATGGCACGCCCGGAGGGATTCGAACCCCCAACCTTCTGATCCGTAGTCAGATGCTCTATCCGTTGAGCTACGGGCGCC
>CAJXYC010000086.1 GCA_913063365.1 uncultured Cellulomonadaceae bacterium | reverse complement strand
TCCCCGACGGCCACGTCTTGACCCTCTTGGATCATCCACTGGGAAATCACTGCCTCCGCCGCACCGGCGAGAACTTCTGGCATTCGAATGACAATGGCCATTAGCGACCACCTCCCGCGTTGATACGGGCCTGTTCAAGCCCGGCCACGATGTCCTCGACTCCGGCAATTGCTGCTGACTCGAGAACCTTCGAAATACTCGGGGAGGCTTCCTCACCGCTGACTCGCAGGACGGGCTGATCCAGGTGGTCAAAGAACCGACGCTGAATTTCATCGGCAAGCCAGCCACCATAGGAAGTTCCGCGCGAACCTTGCTCGACAATCATGACGGCGTTTGTCTTTTGGATGCTGGCCTCGATGGCAGCCCAGTCCACACTGGCCTGGTCCAAAAAGCGCAGGTCAATCAATTCCGCGTCCATTCCCGTCTGCGCAATGGCTTCTTCCGCTTTCTTGACCATCGACAGATAGGACAGCACCGTTACTTCAGAACCCTCGCGGACAACACGAGCCGTTCCGAAGGGAATCTGGTAGTCCAGATCCCCTGCGGGGATGTCACCCTTATCGGTGTAGAGGTCAACGTGCTCGATGACCAGGACAGGGTCGTCACAGGCCAGCGCCGCGTTCATCATTCCGACGTAGTCGTGAGGGGTAGACGGAGCCATAATGCGCCATCCGGGTGCGGTGGCGAAGATGCCCGCTGGGTCCATCGAGTGCTGGGATCCGTAGCCGGTCCCCATAGCTACTTTGGTCCGAAGCACCAGGGGAACCGGTGATTCGCCACCGAACATGTGGCGTGCTTTTCCGATCTGGTTAAACACCTGGTCGGCTGCCACCCAGAGGAAGTCTGGATACATAAACTCCACGACGGGGCGGAACCGGCCGTCGAGGGCCATTCCCCCTCCGAGTCCGACAAAGGCGTTCTCACTAATTGGGGTTCCCAGCACTCGACCGGGGTATTTCTCGGCCAAACCCTTCGTGGCGCCGTTTGTTCCACCTTTCAGGCGGTGAATGTCTTCGCCGAGAATGACGATCCGGGGGTCGAGCTCCATCCGACGGTCCATCACTGCCGCAACAGCGTCGACAAACCGCACGGCCTCTTTCTCGCCGCTGTGAGAAGCAGCTTCGAGCGTGCTCGCTCCGGAGAGCTCACTTAAGTCTCCACGGACACCGACGTTGACAAAGTCGGGGCTCGGCCAGAGGTCGGGCTTGATGCGTCGCACGCCTGCCTTGCCGTCAGGGTCCTGTTCGACAAGCTCGGCTGCGGCCGTGGCCATTGCTTCTTGGGCCTGGGTTCGGAGTGCCTCGACCTGCTCAGCCGAAATCAGCCCTCGAGAAATCATCTCGGAGGCCATACGGGAGAGTGGGTCGCGCTCGCGCCACTCGGCTTCTTCTTCCTTGCTGCGGTAGCCGAAAGCAGAACCGGGGAACGCGCCGTTTTGGTGGAAGAACCGGTAGACCTCGGCTTCCACTACGACAGGTCCCTTACCAGTCCGGGCGATTTCGGCCGCTTTCTGCATCGTCAGGTGCACAGCAAGCGGGTCCATTCCGTCAACCCGGAGAGAAGTCACGCCAAATCCGACGCCTCGACCCGACAGACGAGCTTCACCGGTTGCTTCCTCCACCGTGGTGGAGACCGCGTAGAGGTTGTTCTCGATAAAGAACACAAGTGGAACGTCCCAGGCGGCTGTGAGGTTCATGCTCTCGAGGACTGAACCGATGTTGACCGCCCCGTCTCCGAAGTAGGTCACGGTGAGGTCATCGGTGTTCGAGTGCTTCTGCGCCCAGGCGTTACCCGCTGCGAGGGGAACCCCTCCACCCACGATGGCGTTCGTGCCGAGACATCCTGCTTCGTGCCACTGAAGGTGCATCGAGCCACCGCGGCCTTTGCAGTAGCCCTGCGCGAGACCGAGAATCTCGGCAAGAGTTTTTTGAAGAACAGACTGAATCTCCGGGGTCACAGGAGCATCGGCGTTGAATCCGTCTGGTGCCACGTAGCCAAGAGCCTTAGCCAAGAACTGGTGGTGGCCTCGGTGCGAACCGTTGATCGCGTCAGTCGCTTTGAGCCCGACAACAGAGCCAACGGCGCCACCTTCTTGACCTACCGACGAGTGCGCAGGCCCGTGAACGAGCCCTTCACCGGCCAGCTCGAGCACGGTTTCTTCGAACGCACGAATGAGGTGGAGCTGCACGAGCATGGTGTGCAGAAGCTTGGGGTCAGCGTTATCCCAGTCGGATTTTTCGCTGCTGATTTCCAACCACGGCTCGAGTGGGTGGAGTTTCTTTTCTTTCGCCACAGTGGCCCTCTTCCATGTCTTGGACGCGGTCACGCCGCGTACGCCCCGACATTGGGGTCAGCGCCACGGTACACGAGATAGTATCCAATGTCACCCCTTTTTTTCGAAAAAAGGGTAGTGAAACCGCGAAAAGCCCGGCATACTGGATGCAATCAGCTTCACATAAGGACGTGCATCGATGCCATTACCGGGTATGCGAGGAACCGATCACATCGGTTTCACGGTGCCAGATCTCGATCAGGCCGAGCGTTTCTTTGTCGACATCATTGGTTGCCAGCGCGTCTACGCCCTTGGACCCTTCGAACGTGATGACGACTGGATGAACGAGCAGTTGAATGTCCACCCCCGCTCGGTTATCGATGAAAACCGTCACTTCCGGTGCGGTCACGGAACAAACTTCGAAATCTTCCAGTGGACCACTCCTGAACCTCCCGCTCCTCAACCGAAAAACTCGGACATTGGTGGCCATCACCTCGCTTTCTACGTCGACGACCTCGACGCCGCCATCGACTACCTGCGCGCCGAAGGTGTTGAAGTGCTCGGTGAACCCGTCGCCAGTAAGCAGGGAGCTGCTGGTCAGCGCTGGATCTATTTCCTCACTCCGTGGGGGATGCAGTGCGAGCTGGTGAGCTACCCGAACGGCAAGGCCTACGAAGCCGATAGCGACGTCGTGATGTGGAATCCCACGAAACCGGCAGAGTAACCAATGTCTGACACGCGACCCACCACGAGAGACGGCTCGGCAAGCGCCCGAATTGCTGAAGCGGTGAGACGCGCAATCCTCGCCGGGGACTACCAACCTGGTGAGCGCAT
Organism: uncultured Cellulomonadaceae bacterium; assembly: GCA_913063365.1. Taxonomy (GTDB): domain Bacteria; phylum Actinomycetota; class Actinomycetes; order Actinomycetales; family Microbacteriaceae; genus Pontimonas. Next base: position 2,022 of record CAJXYC010000086.1, on the reverse strand, counting down.
CGTCCAAGAAGAACTCTCCGAGCGCTACGGCGGATCGCGCATTCCTGTTCGAGAAGCACTTCGCCAGTTGGAGTCAGAGGGACTCGTGCGACTGGTGGCCAACACGGGTGCGTGGGTGCAAAGCCTCACCATGGCGCAGTGCTCAGAGGTCTATCAGACGCGTGAACGGCTGGAGCCACTGCTTCTGCGCCACTCTGCGGAATACCTCACGGACGACGTGATCCAGACTCTCCAAGGCCTCGCCACACAAATGGAACAGTCTTCAGACATTGAGGAGTTTCTGGAGCTCGATCGACAGTTTCACTTCCAGACGTATCAGGCGGAGGGAACATATGTCTTGCGCGACTTGGTCACTCGCCTGTGGAACACCACGCAGCCGTATCGTCGCGCATACACCGGTCTTGTTGACCACGAGCACATGCGCATCTTCCACGACGACCACCACATGTTGGTAAGCGCTCTTCGAGACGGCGATTTAGAGCTTGCGGAACAAGTTGTCGCCATTCACATCCGACGCACGCGTGTGAACTTGGAGCGCCACCCAGAGATTTTCCCCCAACCAGACCCCAACCAGGAATAGAGAGAAACACAATGGCAATTGCAGTCGTCAACCCCGCAACCGGTGAAACCGTCGAAGAGTTCACTGAACACAACGCTCAAGAAGTCGAGGAGCGGGTTGCGAAGGCCCAGGCCGCATTCGAGGCGTTACACGAGACCACCTACGCCGAGCGGGCGCAGTGGATGAAAAAAGCCGCGGACATCATGGAATCAGAGGTCGACGAGCTCGCCAAAATGCTGGTGATCGAAATGGGTAAGCCGATTGCCCAGGCAGAGGCTGAAGTCTTGAAATGCGCCAAAAACATGCGCTTCTATGCCGACAATGCCGAAAAGTTCCTGGCGGACGAGCCACTAGATGACCCCAGTGTTGTCAATGCCTCGCAGGCCTATCTGCGCTACCAGCCGCTCGGTGTGGTGCTGGTGATCATGCCCTGGAACTACCCCCTCTGGCAGGTCATTCGGTTTGCAGCCCCCGGCCTGATGGCGGGAAACACTGGGGTTTTAAAGCACGCCTCGAATGTCCCGCACTCGGCGATCTATCTGGACACTCTGTTCACCCGCGCCGGCTTCCCCGAGGGCTCGTTCACCACGATTTTGACCGGCTCTGGTCCGATTGCTGGCCTGATGGAAGACCGCCGGATCAAGGCCGTGACCCTGACAGGCTCCGAGCCCGCCGGTCGCGCTGTGGCCGGCCAAGCAGGTGCCCAGATCAAGCCAGCCGTAATGGAACTGGGGGGCTCTGACGCGTTTATCGTCATGCCCTCGGCTGATCTCGAGCAGGCGACCACCACGGCAGTGACGGCTCGTATTAACAACAACGGTCAGTCCTGCATCGCGGGCAAGCGATTTATCGTCCACGAAGACATCTACGACGAATTCGTCGAGAAGTTCGTGGCCAAGATGTCTGCCCTCGTTGTCGGAGACCCGATGGATCCCGCCACGCAGGTCGGACCGCTCGCGACCGAGCGCGGACGAGACGAGCTCGCCGAGCTGGTGGATGACGCCCGCGACAAGGGTGCTCGGATTCTCACGGGAGGTAACACCCCTGATATGGCTGGTTGGTTCTATGAGCCGACGATTGTTGATGGGCTAAAGCCCGGGATGCGCCTGGTGATGGAAGAGGCCTTCGGCCCGATTGCGAGTGTCTATAAAGTCTCGTCTCGCGAGGAAGCTGCGGAGGTGGCCAACCAGACCACCTTTGGTCTCTCCTCTGCGCTGTGGTCGCAAGACGCCGGGGATGAGGAGTTCTTCATCAAGAACATTGAGGCAGGAGCCGTGTTTGTCAATGGAATGACAATCTCCTACCCCGAACTGCCCTTTGGTGGCGTGAAAGATTCCGGCTTTGGTCGGGAGCTTGGCGCTCCTGGCATTCGTGAGTTCTGCAACTTGAAGACCGTCTGGAAGAGCTAGCCATGGCGCGGGTCGGGTTCCTTGGTCTTGGCTCGATGGGCCGGGCCATGGCGA
>CAJXYC010000085.1 GCA_913063365.1 uncultured Cellulomonadaceae bacterium | reverse complement strand
ATTGATACGTGATTGGGTCGCGACCAACATGCCAGACACCACACTGGCTGCCGCAGCAAAGACGTAGCCACTACGACTGGTGTCTGTTCTGTCCGCCACCTGTTCACCGTAGCGGGCGGGCAGTTACTACTCCGTGGCGGCGGATTGAATCCACACGGCATGACCGGGCTGGAGCGTGCCGTCACGCTCGCTCTCTGATGACGCGAGGACGTCTCCGTGCGGAAGGTCGAACGGGGTGTCACCGAAGTTGCACATCACCGTAATGCCACCGTTTTGGTAGGCAAGAACATCGGGCGAATCGGTGGCAATCCACTGAAGCTCTCCCCGCCCCAAGCCTTCTGCTTTTCGCAGACGCAGGAGGGTTTTGTACAGCTCTAGGGTGGAGCCTTCAACTCCTTCCTGCTGGTCTCGGGCGAGGTCGCCAAAAGTGTCAGGCTGAGGGAGCCACGAGTCACCTGACGGGGAAAACCCGTAGGCCGGCGCATCCTTCTCCCACGGAATCGGTACCCGACAACCATCTCGCCCATATCGTTCACCGTTGGTGCGGTGGAAAGTGGGGTCTTCGCGTTTGTCATCGGGAATCTCGATTACCTCGGGTAATCCGAGTTCTTCTCCCTGATAGAGATAGCTACTCCCGGGCAAGCCCAACATGAACGTTGTGGCGGCACGGCCTCTGCGCATCGCGACGTCAGGATCTGGCTTCTCAGGCGACTTGGGCCCGAGCCCACCCGGGACGACCGACTCGAGTGCTCCCATGGCGAGGCGGGATGAGTGCCGGATGACGTCGTGGTTGGAGAGCACCCAAGTCGACGGGGCTCCCACCGCGCCAAAAGCGCTTAACGAATGGTCAACGACCGACTTGACGTTGTCCGCCTGCCAACTCGTGGCGAGGTAGGCAAAGTTGAAGGCGTGCTGCATTTCGTCCTCGCGGACATACTGCGCCATGCTCTCCAACGGCCACACCCACGCCTCGGCAGTCAAGATTCGGTCTGGGCCATATTCCCCGAGTACTCGGTGCCACCGCCGATAGACATCGTGAACCTTCTCTTGGTTCCAATAGGGCTTTTGTGCGTCGGGCCTGATATCCGCGAGGTCTTCTGGTGACAGACTCGGCAAGCCAGGCACTTTCATGAGGCCGTGGGCCACGTCGATGCGGAATCCGTCTACTCCACGGTCAAGCCAGAATCGAAGCACGTCGTCGAAAAAGTCCCACACCTCTGGGTTTTCCCAGTTGAAATCTGGCTGGGTGGAGTCGAACAGATGCAGATACCACTGCCCAGGTGTTCCATCGGCTTCGACGACGCGCGTCCAGGCAGGGCCGCCAAAGACTGATTGCCAGTTGTTTGGAGGCTCAGAACCATCACCCGACCCATCACGGAACATGTAGCGCTCGCGCTCTGGCGAACCGGGCGGGCTTGCGAGCGCCTGCTTGAACCACTCGTGCTCGCTCGAGCTGTGATTCGGGACAAGGTCAACAATGATGCGCAGATCTAGGTCGTGAGCAGACTGAATGAGGTGTTCCGCGTCTGCCAGTGTTCCGAAGAGTGAATCGACGCCACAGTAGTCGGCGACGTCGTATCCCGCGTCATTTTGCGGCGAGGTGTAGAACGGCGACAGCCAGACCGCATCGACGCCCAATTTCCGCAACTCAGGGAGCTTTTGTGTGATGCCTGGCAGGTCACCGAAACCGGTTCCACCGCTGGCACAAAAAGAACGCGGGTAGACCTGATAAATCACGGCGTCACGCCACCAGTCGGCAGCGGACATCGGGCTCAGTTCTGAAGTCATGCGCTCAACCCTATAAGTGTTGGGTACAGATGGGGTGACTCCCATCGGGCTCTAGAGCTCTAGGGAGCGATGCGCTGGAGCGCAGCAGTCCACTCCTCAGACAGTGACGCAGAAAACGCATTGGACAGGTGAGAGCCGTCGCGATATACCCATCGTTCATCGAGTCGCGTTTGGCAGATCTCTTCCGGGCAAATGGCCGGCGAAAAGTCTGTGACGAAGGCACTGTCCAACGGTGACACCTCATCAATCACGTCCCTCACGGAGGCTGTCGATTGAACATAGTGATCCAGGGGCATCTGCTTGTTACACCCCGACAACGTGTCAAAAAGAGAGCAAGAGTCGAGGCTCCAGGCGTAGTCGTCACGCCATTGGGGGACCGATTGAACGAGAACTACCTGATGCCCTTCTGCGGTGAGAGCTCTGGTGATTCCCTGCAGGCCGACCTCGAAGGCGTCGAGTCTGTCGGCCTGGGAGGTAAGGACTGTTCCGTCGGCGTCAACAACCATCCCCTCCTCTCCCAGCCAGTAACTGTCCGTGCCGGCAAGGACCACCACACCGTCGGGACTGGTTGCCAGATGCTCGAGGACCATTTCCTGCCACCGCGCACACTTCTGCACGTCGATGTCACCACCGACCTGTGGAACGACTTCGTCGAGAAGGGGGCAGTTACTGGCGGTCGCGACGAAGAGATCACGGCTCTGCGCTTCAGCGGAGAGGCGAAGTCCCTCTGTGAAATGCGCGGCGTTTGAATCACCGATTAAATAAATCGGACTCGCCGATTCGGAAGCATCCGGGAAATCCCATGAGCAGAGCGACAGCGGATCGGCGAGTGACGGCGGACCATGACAGCCCAAGTCATACCCCGGCGGACGTTCCTTTGCGAGCTCGCTCAGAGACTGCACAGATGCATCGCCGTCCATCGGCGAATCGTTCCCGTCTGCATTGGATGCTGATGTTGCGAGCTGCAGAGAGATTTGCGAGGCGACAAGCCACAATCCCCCGGCCACAGCGAGAGGTATGCCGATGGTGGCCACCACCGCGACGAAGGCGTGTGGAATCGAGGACCAGACAACGAACCGGAAACGGTTCTCGACAAAGTAGAACGACGCGATTGCCGGGAGGAACGACAGTGCGGCTGCCAACAGCGGAGCGAGTGAGTTCTCTGGCCAGAGGATGGCACTCAAGGAAACAAAAGGCCAGTGCCACAGATAGATGGAGTAAGACCAGTCACCAAGCACGGCTGCACCACGGTGTGCCAAGGGATCGCGATCGCCCCACGGGTTCCCGTAGCCGGCAACGATGACGGCAGCAGTACCGAGGGTCGGGATAAGCGTGATGGGACCAGGGAAATCTCCCAGCAGAATGCCGGGCGTGAGGGAAAAGGCAATCGCAACGACCCCAATCAGGTAGAGAAGACGCGCGATCACTTTGCTCAACTGAATCGGCTTACTAGAGACCAAGATTGCAATCAGAGCACCAATCCCAAACTCCCACGCTCGAACCACCGGGCTGTAAAAGCCGAGAAGCGGTGTCTCGTACACCCGTTGAACCAGCGGTGCCACCATCAGTGCGCCGAATGACAGAGCCGTGCCGAGAGCCACAACAAAAAAAGCGCCTCGATGTTTCCGCGCAAAGAGGGACAGACCGACAACAAGAGCAATCGGGAAGACCAGATAAAACTGCTCCTCGACCGAAAGCGACCAGGTGTGAAGAAGTGGATTCAACTCTGCCGGGGCATCAAAATAATCCCCCGTTGTGAGGGCAATCGAAATATTGGCGACAGAGAACATCGCGGCAATACCCGTGAAGATGGCGGTTTGTTGCGGACCCAAAGGCGAGAGGACAAACGCCGATGCAATCAGAGTGACGGCAACGACGAGAGCAAGGGCGGGCACGAGCCGCTTAAATCGCCGCACATAAAACTTCGTGAGCCTTATTCGGCCAATTCGGCGGTACTCGCCGAGGAGGGAAAGCGCAATCACAAAACCCGAGATCACAAAGAAGATGTCGACTCCGACAAATCCGCCCGGAAGTACATCGGACGCATGGAAGAGGACGACCGCAAGAACAGCTACCGCACGAAGACCCTGCACATCACGCCGGACTTCGCGAGGTCTAGGCACCCCTTCACACTAAACCCCTCGCCTCATTACTCACCAAGCCACTCCCGCGCCTGCACCCGTTTCCAAAACTGCGCCGGGCTACACTCCACCTATGCGCCAACTCGTGGGCTGGACCCGATATGCGGTGATAGTTCCCGCTATCGCGGCGATGCTCGGGGCTCTTGTCCTGATGGGCCAGGGCTCTTTCGCCATCGTCATGGTGATCGTCGACGCGGTCACAAATCAGCTCAGCCTGAAAGAAAGCATCGTCGACACCCTTACGGCGGTAGACGCCATCCTGCTCGGCACAGTTCTCCTCGTTATTGGTTACGGTCTGTACGAACTGTTTATCGACACAGGCATCGATGTGCCGTCTTGGCTGGAGATTCGTGACCTGGATGACTTGAAATCGAAACTGATTGGGGTTGTCGTCGCCATCATCGGAGTGGTTTTTGTTGGGGATTTAGTCGATGCCCAAGCGGGAGACGGAATTCTTGGACTCGGAATCGGGGCGGGTGCGGTGATTATCGGCCTTGCGGTCTTCGCCTGGGCGACCAAAAAACCAGGTCCCACCGCGCCACGAGCGACGAAGAAATCTTCGTAATCGAGCCGCCTGCGGGAATCGAACCCGCGACCTTCTCATTACGAGTGAGACGCTCTACCGACTGAGCTAAGGCGGCACTCGCGCCGCTGCGCGAACTCCTCGATGCTACCGGATGCCCTGCCTCTAGCCAGCTACTCGCTCTCCCGCCGCGACCCGACCGCTGACCGCAATCAACATCGCCTCGAGGGCTAACTGCGGAGGAGTATTGGACGCGATTCGATCTCTCGCAACTTGTACCTGGTCGATAGCCCACAGCGAGTGCTCGGCGCTAGTCTCCGCTGCTCGAGCTTCTAGGTCAGGGCGAAACCTCTCGTTCACCAAACCAGAATCTGACCCGAGCTGAATCATCAGCACGTCTCGAAGCACCGACGTGATGTCCGTGCAGATGCGATCGACGCCATCCCGCAAGCTTCGGGTCGCCCGTCGCTTCTGGTTCTCTTCCAGTGCTTTCACACTGGAGCGCACCGCAGCCGGGACTGTTCCACCCGGTTGAACACCCAACGAACGAAGGGTGTCATCACGTTCTTGCTGATCGAGTTTTTCGAGGAGAGCCTTCTGATCTTCATTCGCTACCGCGATGAGTCGGCCTGCTTGTGTCACGGCCTGCGACACAGAGCGCAACTGGAGCACAGCCTCGACTGTCTGGTCCCGTCTGGC
>CAJXYC010000084.1 GCA_913063365.1 uncultured Cellulomonadaceae bacterium | reverse complement strand
TTTTTCGACGCTCTGGGCCCTGATTTCTGCCCGATTTCCTACAAAAACAGCCTTCTCGGTCACAGCCACACCCCCTGGACCCACCACAGAAATCACCACGGTGCCAGGCTCAAGCCCGGTCTGCGGGTCAGGATCTGGTCCTGCCACCCCAGTGGTCGCCACTGCCCAGGTGGCCTGAAGCGCTTCCTGGGCTCCCCTGGCCATCGCTTCTGCCACCGGAGTGCTGACCGCACTGTGTTCGTCGAGAAGCGCTGCGGGGATCTGTAACAGCTTGGTCTTCATCGGAAGTTGATAGGCCACAACCGCACCGCGAAAGACCGTTGATGCCCCCGGCACATCCACAATCGCAGACGCCAACGCTCCGCCAGTCAACGACTCTGCGACTGCCAGGGTCTCGCCCCGTGCCTCGAGGCGATGAACGATGTCCTGTGCGGTCATTTCTTTTCTCCGCGAAGCCCTCGGATCAGATAATCCAGTCCGGTGGCCACGGTGAGGAACACCGCAATTCCTAGTAGCCCCACCGCCAGCCAGGTCCACCAGGCGCCCAAAAACACATCAAAGGGCACCAACAGGGCTCCAAGGGCAAGGCCTTGACTAAAGGTCTTCCACTTTCCCCCGCGGGTCACAGGAATCTCGCGGTGGGCTAAGACCACCAGTCGGAAGACGGTGATGACAATTTCCCTGCCAATCACGACCGAGACAATCCACCACGGCACCTCGTCGATCACGGCGAGGCCGATAAACGCTCCCCCGGTGATGACCTTGTCGGCCATCGGATCGAGAAGTGTTCCCGATTTGGTGATGAGGTTTCTGGAGCGGGCCAGTGCTCCGTCGATGCCGTCTGTGACCATGCCGAGGAAAAACAGCACCGCGGCCAGATAGCGCCACACCCCGTCGTCGCCGCCATCCAGAATCACCAGCCACAACACCAACGGGGCCACCAGAATCCTCGCGACCGTAATGAGGTTCGCCACATTCGTGGCGCTCACTGGCCCCTCCCCTGGGGAGAGGACACGACCGCGGAAGCGTTTGGTCCCCTTGGCGCCAGAACCGAGACTCGGCCGGGAGTCTTCAGACGACATCGTCGACCTCCCGGGGACTAGCGACTGGTGGAGTCTGTCTCGTGTGCGTCCTCAGAGTACCCGGCAGAGCGTAAATCGAACTCCGCTGATTCGTGAGCCACGTGGTCATCGGAGGCTTTCGGTTGAGGAATATCAGCAGGCTGCATTTCGACCGTGATTTGGTCTTCGGGGGCAGGCGCGGGGGCCTCCTCCTGGACAGGCTCTGCCTCACCGCGCAGTCTCGCAAGGGCTTGTGGAAGCTGCTCTGGTTGGACCAGCACCTCACGGGCTTTGGAGCCCTCCGACGGCCCCACAATGTCTCTGGATTCCAAAAGATCCATGAGCCTGCCCGCTTTGGCAAACCCGACCCGGAGTTTTCTCTGCAACATGGAGGTCGAGCCGAACTGAGTGTTCACCACAAGCTCGCAGGCTTGCAGCAAGACGTCTAAATCATCGCCAATATCGGCATCGACGCTTGGTTTGTCCGCCGCTTGTGCTTGGACGTCGTGGCGGTATTCGGGCTCTGCTTGGCGTTTGGCGTGGCTCACCACCTGGGCGACTTCTTCTGGAGAAACCCAGGCTCCTTGGACCCTGGTGGACTTGGACGCTCCTTGCGGGACAAACAGGGCATCGCCCTGGCCGATCAGCTTCTCGGCACCCGGTTGGTCCAAAATCACTCGCGAATCGGTCATCGACGACACCGCAAAGGCCAGACGTGAGGGGATGTTGGCTTTAATCAGCCCGGTCACCACATCGACACTCGGGCGCTGGGTGGCGAGGACCAAGTGGATACCAGAGGCCCGCGCGAGCTGAGTGATGCGGACAATCGAGTCCTCCACATCCCGCGGGGCCACCATCATCAAATCCGCAAGCTCATCGACCACCACCAGCAAATACGGGTAGGGCTTTAATTCGCGGTCGAGGCCAGCCGGCACTTCGATGGTGCCTTGGCGGACAGCGTCATTGAACTCGTCGATGTGTTTAAACCCGAAGCTTGCCAAGTCGTCATAGCGGTGGTCCATTTCGGTGACCACCCACTGCAGGGCTTCGGCGGCGCGTTTGGGGTTAGTGATAATCGGGGTAATCAGATGCGGGATGCCCTGGTAGGCAGCAAGCTCCACGCGCTTCGGATCGACTAATACCAACCGGACATCTTCCGGGGTGGCGCGCATCAGAATCGACGTAATCATCGAGTTGATAAAGCTTGATTTTCCAGACCCGGTCGCCCCCGCCACCAACAAGTGAGGCATTTTCTGCAGGTTGGCAGCGACGAAACCGCCCTCGACATCTTTTCCAAGCCCCATCACCAGAGGGTGTCTTTCTGACTCGGCGACCGATGAGCGGAGCACATCGCCCAAGGTCACGATGTCGCGGTCGGTGTTCGGGATCTCGACACCAATGGCGGACTTGCCGGGAATGGGAGACAGGATGTTGACTTCACTGCTCGCCACGGCATAGGCGATGTTTTTACTGAGCCTCGTGACCTGTTCAACTTTGACGCCAGTGCCTAATTCGATTTCGTAGCGGGTGACACTGGGGCCTCTCGTGAAGCCGACGACCGTGGCCTGCACTTCGAACTGCTCGAAGACTTTAGTGATCGCCTCGACCACGTCCTTATTCGCTATGGTCTTAGCCTTCGCTTTCGTTCCAGATTTCAGCAGCGCCATCGCCGGGAGCTGATAGGGCTTTGTTTTCTTGGCAGGCTTTTTCGCTTGAACCGGGGCGTGGTCGTCGTCTCCCTCCAGCCCCACGGCCACCGTGTCTTCGTCGGCGTGGGCAGAAACGGCTTGTTCGGCGGCATCCAGTGCGCCTAAGAGACTGTCGTCTTCTGGTTCCCCGGCGTCATCAACCGGTTCTTCTTCTTTAGCGACCTTGCCGCGGCGCCACCACGGCACCCGGTCGTCGTCGACAGGAGCGGTTTCTGCCAATTCATCCAGGTCAACAAACTCGCCGTCGTCTTCGGTGACAACCTCGCGCCGCTCACGCCTGGCCTGCGCCCACGCTTCTTTTCTGTCGACCCACGCTGCGGCGACTTCGTCGGGGCTCGTGCCAAAGACATACGCATAGGCCTCGAGGAGGCGATGTCCAATCTGAGCAGGCGGGGTTTTCGTGAGAATCAACAGCGACCCCAGCATCACCACAATCAACACCGGCCACGCAATCCACAGCGTCCCTGCTCCTAAGAACACCAGCGCTTCGGCGACGCCGTAGCCGAGGATGCCTCCTGCTTCGGCGAGCGTCGCCATCGAGGCTTCGCCAACCACCGGGCGATTCAATGTCAGGTGGCTAATGCCCGCAATCGACACCATCCACAACACGACTCCCACGCCAATGCGGGCGTTATCGCTTGCTTTGGTGGGGTGTCTAAAGAGCCAGGTGGCAAGCATCAGCATGATGACCGGCAGGGCAAAGGACAACCGGCCAAAGAACCCGGCGACGGTGTAGAGCGAGACCGTGGTCGCCCAGGTCACTCCGTAGTTAAACCACTCGATGACAATGCCGGCGACGGCCAAGACAAATAACACAAACGGAACAGCGTCTTTGCGGTCATCGGGGTGGACAGGCTCGTTGGGGAACAACCGAAACACCGCACCCGTGGCGTTTGCGACCGTGCGGAACCCTCTCGCCACGGACGACTCGTAGGGGGTGGTGACGGGAACGGCAGGGGCCTGTGGGTTCCGTGGAATCCGTTTTGTCTTCGGAAGCTCTTCCGCCTGCTTTTTCGGGGTCCGCTGACTGCGGCCGCGAGGATTCGCCGGCGCACGCGTGGTGGAGCCACTTCTGGCCATGTGGCCACGCTAATAGCGGTCAGTAGGCAAGCCCGGGAGGACACGCGTGCCCAGAAAACAGGCGAATTTAGGCCTCGATGACGATTGGCACAATCATGGGCCGCCTGCGGTGACGACTACTCACCCACTGACCGACAGTGCGGCGCACGACCTGGCTAAACACGTGCGAATCTCTGGTGCCGGACTTGGAGGCTTCCTCCAGCGCCTCGACGATTGCTGGTCGGACATCGTCGAAGACGGAATCGTCGGGGGCGAAGCCACGGGCGTGAATTTCTGGACCGACGATGATGCCGCCTGTTTGCGCGTCGATGGCAAGGAAAATACTGATAAATCCTTCTTCGGCAAGGATTCTGCGGTCTTTCAAGTCAGCTTCGGTGATTTCTCCCACGGTTGAACCGTCAACATAGACGTATCCGACGTCGATTTGACCGGTTTTTCTCGCCGCCCCGTCTGTCATGTCCACCACAGAGCCGTTTTCACAAATCAAGGTGTCGGCTGGTTCCACGCCTGAGTCGATCGCAATTTGCGCGTTGGCGCGTAAGTGCCTGGCTTCGCCGTGGATCGGCATTGCCTGGCGGGGCTGGACGAGGTTGTAGGCGTAGAGCAACTCCCCTGCTGCTGCGTGGCCAGAGACATGCACTTTGGCGTTTCCTTTGTGAATTACTTGCGCCCCGAGGTCAATCAGGCCATTAATCACGCGGTAAACGGCGTTTTCGTTTCCTGGAATCAACGAGCTCGCAAGAATCACCGTGTCGCCTTCGCCGATGGCAATCGTCGGGTGTTCGTTATTGGCCATCCGTGAGAGCCCCGCCATCGGCTCACCCTGTGAGCCGGTGGTCATGTAGACGATTTTGTCGTCAGGGAGATCTGGTGCTTTCTTCGCGTCAACCAAGACACCGTCTGGAATCCGCAAGAACCCAAGCTCCTGGGCGATACCCATATTCCGCACCATCGAGCGGCCCACAAGCGCCACTCGCCGGCCGTTGGCGACCGCGGCATCAATCACCTGCTGCACCCGGTGCACATGTGAGGCAAAGCTCGCGACAATGACGCGCCTGCTGGCGCGGTGAACCACCTGGTCGAGAACAGGGCCGATATCTCTCTCTGCGGGGGTAAAGCCCGGCACATCGGCGTTGGTGGAGTCGACCATGAATAAATCCACGCCCTCTTCACCGACCCGGGCGAAGCCGCGCAAGTCGGTAAGCCTTCCGTCCAGTGGCAGCTGATCCATCTTGAAGTCACCGGTGTGCAACACCGTGCCGGCTTCTGAGCGAATCGCGAGCGCGAGCGCGTCTGGGATCGAGTGGTTGACGG
>CAJXYC010000083.1 GCA_913063365.1 uncultured Cellulomonadaceae bacterium | reverse complement strand
GCGCGTTATTGGGCAAAGTCGATCACCCGAGGAGATTCGACAAAAACAGCCGCCACGAGAGTGCTCACCAGTACGATTAAAGCCACCACCATCAGGTCGAGCCCGACTCCCTGAAAACGCGCTACCCAAGCAGGTTGTGCGTCATCCGTGTCGTCCATTTCCAATGTTGTTTCACTCTGGTGGTGTTTTGAGGGGAAGTCCTCTGCAAAACTGCTGGCGACCCACAGGATAAATCCGACGCTGAAACTCAATGCCGCAATCGCCCACAACCAGCTGAGCGCTTCGGTTCCAGGAAACATTCGCGCGATCTCCTCCCCGCCTCAGGTTAAGCCCAGTACATGGTGCCAACCTCCACGCGCCGCCCCAGGAACAGGGAATCGACGTCTCATGAGCCCACTTCCGGGGGTGGTTTGCCTCACCGGGCATCTCCCGGGAAGCCATCGATTTTAGGGTCGATGCCGGTCGGTGTTAGGCCCAAACTCCGAAGTACTCTCAGTTCATCTCCGACAGCATGATGGAGGCAAACATCCTCTACGGAGAGGACTTTGCCGAGTATCTTGCCCAGCAGGAACGCGACCTTGAAGCAGTTGTCGAGGCGGCGCTCAACTAATCCGGTGGTTCTGGGGCTACAGCGGGTCCGGTCTCGCCTGTTTCGACCCCAAAATGCTGGTGAAGAAATCGCTTGACGATTGTCGCTGTTTCCTGGGGGTTGTCGAGCACGGGCAGATGGCCCGCGTCTGAGACGCTCACCAAGCTGGCCTCAGGCAGCTTTGCAGCGAGCTTTGTCGCCTGATTGTGGGTCCGTCGGTTGCGCTGACCCACCACAATGAGGGTCGGTTGGGTGATTGCCTCGAGCTGGTCTCGGATGTCGAAGGAGAAAACTGCCTGCATGACCGCCGCAATTTGTTGCCGCGTTCTGCCGCCAACCGTGGCTTCCACATACCGGCGGGTTGTGTCGCAGTGGCGACCGTAGTCAGCTGCTGACCATCTGGCCAGTGTCCTTGGCGAGACAAATCGCAACAGCGCGCGTGCGACCGCTGTTCCTAGTTTCTCCCAGGCAGTTGTCGCGGTACCCCAAGATGACTCGATCACAATGAGACCCTGGACAAGTTCTGGGTGTCGGGCAGCGAAATCCAGGGCGACCATCCCTCCCCAGGAATGGCCACAGAGAACCACGGGAGCGTCGCCGAGCCTTCTCACGGTGGGGAGAAGAGCTTCCACAATCTCGCCGGAGGAGTGAGGGGAAATATCGGAAGGGTCATCTGAGTGGCCCGGCAGAGTCACATCGAGTCGTCGAATGCCCTTTGCCGGCTCCAGAGCCTCCCCGAAAGCTCGCCACGACCGGCTATCGAGAAGGGCCCCATGCAGCGTAACGAGGTGCACCGTCTCCACACCCCCGAGCCTAAGCCTCACCCCAGCCCAATGAGTTTGTTCTCCCATTGTTTCCGGTTGCTCGAGCTTTTTGGCTCAGAATGCTCCGAAAGACGCGATGTCAATGCAGAGAGGCAATCTTCGCCGAGCGGGGTCGTGCGATTGACGTGTGCCGAAGCAACGATCCGGAATCTGTCAATTAGTTGACAGATGTATCGGTAACTAGTTAACTAAATGCATGGCTCAACACCGTGTGACGTTCACCCTCAACCATGTGGTTGGCGAGTTGAACAAGAATGCGGATCGCATTTTGCGCGAGGGATTTGGGCTCACCTACAGCCAATTCCTCTTCCTGGTTCACCTTGACTTCGCGGGGACAGTGAGCTCAAGTGTTTTGGCGAAGAACATGGGTGTTTCTCGGGCAGCGGTCAGTAAGCGCGTTTCGTGGTTTACCAGCCGCGGCTTGGTGCGCTCCGGCCACACCCCCTCTGACAACCGGGTGCTCACCCTGGCGTTGACCTCACAGGGCAAGAGGCTGGTTGCACAGATGTCAGATCATCTGGAACAGCGGTTTCGGGAGAGGTTTGATTCCTTTGAAGGAGTGGACCTCGATGAGCTCAATCGCACCCTGCTGTCGATCCTTGATCACCTCCAAGAACCACAGAAAGCGGCCCTCACCTCATGACTGTGGTGAGGCCACCTTCCCTCAGACAAGCACTTTGAGCCGCCATCAGGAAAGGAAGATCAGAAAGTTATGACCATTCTCGTAGTCATTGGCCACCCGTTAGAGGGAAGCCTGAACCATGCGCTGGCCGAAAGCTATGTTCAGTCTGCTCGAGCAGCGGGCGCCGAGGTCGAGATCATCGACTTAGCGGGGGAGCAGTTTGAACTCAGCCCGCAGCAATCGCGGTCTGAGCTTCGTGCCCTGGATGCCGATGACCTGAAATCCAAAGGCGAGGTGATTGTGTCCATGGTGGACAAGGTCGAGCGTGCCAACCACCTCGTCATCTTTCACCCGAGCTGGTGGGGTACCTACCCCGCGGTGCTGAAGGGGTTCATCGACCGGGTGTTCATGTCGGGAGTGGCCTTTGAATACGGCGAGGGAAACAGTTGGAAGCGGCTGTGGTCGGGAAAAACCGCCCGGATCTTCACCACTATGGATTCGCCTAGCTGGTTTGACCGGCTCTGGTATCGCGCCCCCTCGGCCCACTCGCTGAAGTACCCCGTGCTCTGGTACGTGGGTATCAAGACCATTGGCATCAGCAGGTTCCCCGAAGTGAGGTCTTCTTCCGATGCAACGAGGGCTGGTTGGCTCAAGAAAGTGGCAGGAATCGCTGGCAAGGACGCGAGAAAACTGAGATGACAGGCGTTCCACGACGCAGCTAGGTGTGAACTATCCCAGTCCTTAGGCGAAGCCCTTCCGCGTGATTCACGCGCGATAACGGAGTGCGCGAAACAACGTCGATGAGAGTAAAACCGCGGAGCGCTGGCCATTCTGTGGTCCAGTGCGCGCCCGCCTATTGGTTGCTGGTGACCCCGCTGTAGAATTGTGTTTGCGGGATTTTCGCCCCGAGCCCTCGTAGCTCAGCGGATAGAGCAGAAGACTTCTAAGTTTCTGACTCCGCCCCTCTATCGCACTGTTTACAGGGTAGTTGGCCGGTGGGGCGCGGTCGTGCGATTGGCGTGCGATTGGTTTCCGGAAAAAATATGGGTGTGTTCAGCGGTAGCAGGCGTTTTTTTGAAGCGAGCGTTGACTATCGAATGCGTGGCTGGAGCTCCTCGGGGCTCACACTCTCAATGTTGCCTTGCCCGTCAACGACAATTCGATTGCCCAAGGGAAGGAAGGCCCCTACTGCGCTTCTGGCGGTGAGCGTGATGGTGTGAGACCCCGGCTGGAGCTGTGGCAACTGGATTGATTCTTCGAGGTGCCCGCCCGCCGACGTTGTTCCGGAGGCCAGAACACGCTGTGTGCCCGATTGCTCATCGCGGATTGCCACAACGTAGGGCGAATTGGGCGCCACTGCGTATGCTCCATAGGTCACCCCGAATCCACGCGATGGGTCAAAGGCTTGGCCAGTGAGTGTGAGAAAGACACCCGGTTCTCCGGGGTCTTCCGCAGATTCTCGTTCGGCACCGGATTCTCGCTCAGCACCGGATTCTCGCTCACCACTTTGGCTGACGGCATTGATTGCAAATATGAGCGTGCGGCCATCATTTTGCCCTGCGTCATCCTCTGGTGCTCCGATGGCGACTCGAGTGCCATCGCTATTAAGTGACACGCTCAACCCTGAATTACGGTCTTGTCGGAAATCGTCTTCATCGCCGTCGATGTCGTCACCTAATTGGGTCCACCCGTTGATGCCGTCCGCGTCGCCCTCTACACCGTCATATTGGTAGATGCGGGTATGGCCGACACCTACACCACCTGCGTTGTTTCTTGGCCCTCCGATGGCGACTCGTGTACCGTCACCGCTGAGCGACACGCTGGAGCCCGACTCGTCACCGCCTGCTTCGCCGTCGATCTCTGCCCCGAGTTGGTCCCACGATGATGTGCCGGAGTTGTATTGGTAGATACGGGTGTGGCCGGCATTACTACCGTTCCCGTCGTTTGAATATGCGCCGATGGCCACTCGGGTGCCGTCACTGTTGAGTGACACGCTGTGGCCTGAACGGTCCCCAGTTGCTTCTCCGTCGATGTCGGCACCGAGTTGTTCCCATGATGAGGTGCCAGAGTTGTATCGGTAGATGCGGGTATGGCCGGCATCCATTACCGTACCGTCGTTTCGAATTGCGCCGATGGCCACTCTGCTGCCATCACTGTTCAACGACACGCTATAGCCCGACTGGTCGTTAATTGCTTCTCCGTCGATGTCGGCACCGAGTTGTTCCCATGATGAGGTGCCAGAGTTGTATTGGTAGATGCGGGTATGGCCGGCATCCATTCCCGTACCGTCGTTTCGATTTGCGCCGATGGCGACTCGGGAGCCGTCACTGTTTAGGGACACGCTGTGGCCTGAACGGTCCCCCGTTCCTTCTCCGTCGATGTCGGCACCGAGTTGTACCCATGACGAGGTGCCAGAGTTGAATTGGTAGATGCGGGTATGGCCGGAGGTAAGCCCGTTTCCGTCATTGAGAGGTGCTCCGATGGCGACTCGTGAGCCGTCACTGTTCAGGGACACGCTGGACCCTGATTCGTCGAAAGCAGTTTCGCCTTCGATATCTCCCCCGAGTTGTGTCCAGCCTGTCCCGTCCCATTCGTAAACGCGGGTATGGCCGGCAAAAGTCCCGGTTCCGTCGTTAAAGGGCGCTCCGATGGCGACCCGTGTACCGTCACCGCTGAGCGACACGCTGGAGCCCGACTCGTCAAAGTCTGCTTCGCCGTCAATGTCGTCACCCAGTTGCGAAATGATTGACTCAGCGGCGGCCGGGGTGGGACCGGAGATGATGGCCGGATGTACTGAGAAAACCAACATCGCTCCCAAAACCGAAACCGCGAGAATGCCAAAGGGTTTTGATGGTGAGCGAAACATTTCAGGTGCCACGAAAAATAAAACCCGTCGTCGGAGGATCGCCTCTCTTAGTATATGGCGGGGCCGGGAAGAGGTATTGGATGAGTGGTTGAATCTGCCGAAGTGTCGGGGTTCCTAGACAGGAAGGAATTGAGTGGGCTGAAGGCTGAACTCTGCGCTGGGTCTCTGCGCCAGATAAACGTTCGGTTTCGTCACACCGCGTTCTCAGTAGCACCCTTTGTTTTCCATTTCGTGCGATCTGCGTGCGATTAGAAAACAACAGCAATAGACATGAGACTGCACAAAACCGCATAAGACGGGAGATTTGCTCACCCGCTGCGGGCTAGCCCGCGGGCAGAGGTAGACCCCGCTGTAGACTTGTGTTTACGGGCTTTTCGCCCCGAGCCCTCGTAGCTCAGCGGATAGAGCAGAAGACTTCTAATCTTTTGGTCGCAGGTTCGATTCCTGCCGAGG
>CAJXYC010000082.1 GCA_913063365.1 uncultured Cellulomonadaceae bacterium | reverse complement strand
TGGGGCCTGTGGCGCAGTTGGTAGCGCGTCTCGTTCGCAATGAGAAGGTCAGGGGTTCGATTCCCCTCAGGTCCACAATTGCGAAGTTCTATGCTCTGGCGGCGCGAATCAGCTCCTCGCTCAGCTCCCACAGCTGCTTGCTCACCGTGGGGTCGCTAGCCATGGGTTCTGGCTCCACTGGAGCGCCTTCCGACCAATACCAGCTGGCGGCCAGCTCCTCGCGCGGAGCACTCGCCAACAACACACTGGATTGGGCGCCTTGCTCGGGTTTCTTGAGCATCGGGCCAAGAAGCTTCATCATGAGCGACATGGCGAGGCCGCTTTCGGGCGAGGTTCCGAACCTGGTCCGAATGACCCCCGGATGAATGGCGAAGGAATCAATGTCCCGGTATCGCTGGCCGAGCTCAAAAGTAAAAAGCATCAGAGCAAGCTTTGAGTTGGCGTAAGCCTTGGACGACGCGAATCCTCGCTCTAATTGCAGGTTCTCAAAGTCCAGTCCTCCTTTGGCGTTGCGATAGAGCTCGCTTGAGACATTGAGGATTCGCGTGGCTGGCTGATGTGACAGCAGCGGGAGCAACTGGCTGGTGAGATAAAAAGGCCCGAGGTAGTTGGCGGCAAAGGTGAACTCGAGGCCGTCTTTCGTGAGGTGTCTCTTGCCCGCGATGGTTCCGGCATTGTTAATCAGGACATCCACTGTGTCGGTGAGACTTCGGTACCGCTCGACGAAGGAGTCGATTGTGTCCAGCTCCGAGAGATCGAGGGTCAGGGCCTGGACCTCTACCCCCGACGCATTCTTGATCGCGTCGGCGGCTACTTCGGCTTTTTCTTCCGAGCGAGCCGTGATGGTCACGGACGCGCCACGCCGAGCCAATTCGGTGGCGGTGGCGAGACCAATTCCTGAGGCACCCCCAGTCACGAGAACAACTTTGTCGTGAATGTTCCAGCTCATCTATAGCTCTTTCCCGCCTCTTTGTGACCCGTCATGAAAAACGGCCGCAGGACCCGGAATTGGTTTCCCAATGTCGGTGTCAGCCTACTTCCGCAACCACCTGGCTCATTCTTGGCAGGGAACACCGCGGGCGCTGTTTCACGCATCGACGGCAAGCTCCGCCCAGGCCTACCACGCCCGGTGTTTGGCCAGTTCCGGCCCGAGTTCCTTTGCGAAGTCAATCGCGTCGGGATTGGGCTTGGTGATGAGACTGACACCAATGAATAAGCCCGCACTCACGGCAGCAACACTGCCGACGAGGAGCGGGTTGAACACGCTCACTCCCTGCACCAGCGCGAGGTACACCGCGACTAGTGCGCCACCGCTCATCGACCAGAGCGCACCCTGGTGGGTCGAGCGAGACCAGAAGAACGCTCCGATGATGGTGGGCACCATCACCATCAGCCCCGCCGAGGACAGCGCGGCCAGCTGGTCGACAATGTCGGCCGACTGGAGAGCGAAGTAGCTGGCAAACACGATCACCAGCACCACGACGATACGACCGGTGAAAATCTGGGTGCGGTCGTTAAACGCCCGGCGCGGACCAAAATCTCTCGCAATCAGTGCGCCCATGGTCAACGCGATGGAGTTCAGTGTGGAAATCGCCGCGGCGAGAATCCCCACGACGAGCAACAGCACGACCGGAACGGGGATGAGTCCACTGATCAGGAGCGCGGGTGAGGCATTCGAGGTGTTGTCCAGATCGGGTGCGACCTGGAGGGCAGCAAATCCCCACCAAATCGCGATCTGGGTGAAGATGAGGCCAAAGCCCAGCACCCAGAGGATCATGTTGCGCATCGAGCGGAAGTCTTTGACGATAAACAGGCGCTGGGCCACCTGAGGGTTGGAGATCGCGAAGAAAAACCACGGCAGCGACAGCGCCAGGAAGGTGCCAAAACTCCAGAGTCCCGGCCCCGGAACCTCCAGCCATTCGGGGTTGTTCTCCACGGTCAGCTCCAGATAGCTCCCGAAGCCCCCGAGACCGGCAATCGCAAACCCCAAGGCGATCAGCGCGCTGATGACCATGAGAGCCGCTTGGGCCGCGTCGGTCCACGCCACCGAGCGCAGCCCCGCAAAGAGCGTCCACCCCACGGCGAGCACTGCCCCCACCAGGACCGATTGGAAGAGGTCAAACGACGCGTCGGTAATTCCGGAGAGGAGCAGGCCGATGCCCGCCATTTGGGTAGTGCAGTAGGGCAGCAAGAACACGATGGAGATTCCGGCCATCAGCCTCGCAACCCGGCGGTCGCGAAAACGTGCGCCAAACATTTCCGCAGGGGAGACAAAACCGTAGGTCTTGGCTGCCAACCAATAGCGGGGGGCAAAGATGACCAGCAGGCTGAGCCCGGCGAAGTAGATCAGTTCAAACCCCAGCGCTCCGATACCCCCGCGGTAGGTCAGCCCCGTGAGGACCACCAGCATGTAAGCCGAATAGGTCGTCGCCGCGTAGCTCAGCCCCGCGACCACCGACCCGGTCGTTCGACCGGCGAGGAAGAAATCCGAGGCTGTGCCTTTATTGGCCCGCGCGGCGATTACCGACAGGGTGATCCCAAAGAGGGTGAATAGCCCAATTGCCAGCCAGACCAGCCACGGATCGATCGTCACCGGTCTGTCCACCTCGCCACACCCCAAATCACAAAGATGGCGATCACGAGCGAAAACCCGCTCCAGAACACATAGGTGGCCAACGGATGGTCAACGAGCGGAAGGATGAGGTAGGGAACGGCGAAGGCGGAGAGCACACTGATTCCGACCACCCATAACCAGGGGCGCAAACCGCGAGGTCGCACCGACGTCTCAGGGGTGGTCTCTTCTGACATGTCCTCTCCGATGTAACACTGCCTCGCCATTCTTCCAGCGCTGAGGGAGACCAAGCACTTCCAGATCAGGGCTTGTCAGCCCACGCATAGACTCCGCCCAGCCGACTATGGGTCGCTGCACACGTACCCCTCAGTCCCTATCGACAGGCCCATCAGGTGCCCGACCTAGCGTGAGAAATGCACCACCCAGACACCCTCTGCGGTGGTGTTTTTATCCCTTCACCACAATCACATGGAGGAGCAACTGATGAAGAAAACCGCGCTCGCGGCCCTTGCCGCAGCCACCCTGGTGCTCACCGGCTGCGCGTCAGCCGAGGAGGAAGTTGTCGAGGAGACGACGGAAGAAGTCGTCGAGGAGACCACTGACGAGAGCACCGAGGAGACCATGGAGGAGGAGACTTCCGAAGAGTCCATGGAGGAAGAAGCCTCCCCGGCAGCACCCGGCGACATCGTCGCGGTCGCCTCTGAGGCCGGCTCATTTACCACCCTCGTTGCTGCTGTTGAGGCCGCGGGTCTGGTCGAGACGCTGCAAGGCGACGGACCGTTTACCGTCTTCGCCCCGACCGATGATGCCTTCGCCGCACTGCCCGAAGGTGTCGTGGACGCACTGCTGCTCGAGGAGAACCTCGAGGTGCTCCAGCAGATCCTCACCTACCACGTCGTGCCGGCAGAAGTTTTCGCTGCCGATGTGACCACCGGTGATGTCGAAACGGTCGAAGGTTCCACCATTGCGGTGGAAGTGGGTGACCAGGTCACCCTGAACGGATCGGCCACCGTGGTCACCACGGACGTGGAAGCCTCGAACGGTGTCATCCACGTCATTGATCAGGTGATTCTCCCTGAAGGTGTTGACCCGGCCGCACTGGTCGAGTAACAACCTCTGTGCTGTGGGGGCTGGAGTTTCCTCCAGCCCCCACAGTTGTTTTCGCTCCGGGGCTACACTCCGTGGCATGTCACAACCGCCCACCGTGGTCGTCACCCTGTGGCCGCAAGCCGGCTACGTTTCACAGGTTGAGCAGATCATCGCCCGCGAAATCGACGAGATTCGCCAGGCTGAAGGCTGTGAGCTCTATGAGCTCTTTATCGGGGTCGATGGCCGAGTGGTGCTCATCGAGCGATGGTCGAGCCGGGAGGCCTGGCAGGCCCATTTCGACACACCAGCCATCGAGCGGCTCAAGCGCGACCTCACGCCACTGCTATCTCAACCCGCTGAGCGAGTGGAGCTGTACCCCACTACTGCGTGAGGCTTTTGCTCTGCGCCTCTATGCCTCAGCCATTCGGCGCCGTAGGCTGGATCAGCCCGAGCTTAAGGAGCGTCTCCCATGTCATTCGGCCAAGCAGTCTCCGCGTTTTTCTCCAACTATGCGAACTTCCGGGGGCGCACCCGGCGTAGCGGTTACTGGTGGGCCGCCCTCTTCTTGGTGATTGCCTCTCTGGTGTTGTGGTTTGTTGACCTGCAGCTGTTCTCAGGAATGTGGCCACAGGAGCTGCTCGACCAAGGTTCGGGCCCCCTCTCGATTGTGTTTGGCTTGGCCATCATCATCCCGGTGTTGTCTCTGGGCGTGCGCCGATTGCACGACACCGGACGCTCCGGCTGGTGGGTGCTGCTGGGCCTGATTCCGCTGATTGGTTCGATCGTGCTCCTGGTGTTCTACGTCCAAGATTCGCAGCCCGGCGAGAACGCCTATGGCCCCAATCCCAAAGAGGCCGGGGCTTCAGCGGTCTAAACACATCCGGGAGAGCACAACATGTCTGACAAACCCTTCATTCTCGTCGGTGCCGACGGCTCGGTGGAAAGCGCCGGCGCGGTTGCCTGGTCCTACAACCTCGCCGAGAAACTCGGTGCCGATGTTCACGTCGTCGGGGCGTGGAATTTCACCACCTGGGGCATTCTCACTCCCACAAAAACCGGTGATGACTATCGCCAGATGGCACAGCAGGCACTCGACGAGACGATGGCTCGCGCGGGTGATGCGCCCGACTCTGTCGATGTGCACGTTCAGTTGTTCCAACACGACCCCGCAGAAGGACTCGTGGAGGGTTCACAGGATGCGCTGATGCTGGTGGTGGGAAGCCATGTCTACGGCGAACACCCCGCACCCCACCTCGGTTCGGTCGCCTCCTACTGCGCCCACCACGCCGCGTGCCCGGTCGTGATTTTCCGCATGACCGAGGCAGAACACGAGGCTCTCGCCTCGTCCTAAGGCCCTTGGCGGTTAGCGACGGCGTCGCCGCAGCCAGACCACCACGGCGATGATGATGCCGATGGCACCGAGTAGTCCCAGCCACGGCACGAGCACACCGAGGAACACGATGGTGCCGGCGAAGAACGCGAGCATTCCGTTCCACCCGGCGATCATTCCCTCAAGGAAGCCATCGGCTTCGCGCTCGGGAGCGACTTCGGGGGTGCGCAGGTCAATTCCGATGGAGGCGAACTGCACCTGGTCGGTGAGGTAGTTGCGCTGCGAGATCAGCGAGTCGAGCTCCGCTTGTCGCTCGGACAGAGCGGTTTCCACCTCCACCAGTTCGGCCGTGGTGGAGGCTTCAGCCAGAAGGTCGCGAAGCCGTTGGATGCTCTCTTCGAGCACGGCAATGCGGGCGTCCAGATCGACCACCTGCAGCGTGACGTC
>CAJXYC010000081.1 GCA_913063365.1 uncultured Cellulomonadaceae bacterium | reverse complement strand
AGTCCGCGACCCGACTCACTTCGGTGAGGCGGTTGATTCGGTGAAATTCCGAAACCGACGGTGAAAGTCCGGATGGGAGGAGCAGAGAGACGCTATGTGGAATTCGTAGCGTCTGGTCTCTGTTGTATCCCCTGGGGCAGAAAACCCCACGATGATGACAACAACCACCACTGCGTACCTCGAGCACATGGCCGAGGCGCTTACTCTTGCGGAAAAATCACCCATTGCCGGCAGAAATCCGAGGGTGGGTTGTGTTCTCCTCGACGACAGTGGTTCTGCCGTCGCGTCGGGTTATCACCGTGGCGTCGGGACTCCGCACGCCGAAGTTGAGGCTTTACACGACGCGGCCTCCAAAGGAATCGACACCGAAGGACTCACCGCGGTTGTGACACTCGAGCCGTGCAATCATCACGGCTCCACCGGCCCCTGCACAGAAGCCCTGATTTCCGCAGGAATTAGCAGGGTGGTGTTCGGGGCAGAGGACCCAGGCAAGGAGTCCGGTGGAGGCGCACAGAAGCTGAAGGAAGCAGGAGTCGAGGTGATTCCAGGCGTTCTTGCTGAGAGAGCAGAAGAGTTGAACCGGCACTGGTTTTTTGCGATGCGCACCGGTCGACCCTTTGTGACCGCGAAATGGGCGCAATCGGTGGACGGCCGAAGCGCCGCGGCCGATGGCTCAAGCCAGTGGATTACGGGTCCAGAAAGCCGCGCTCGAGTCCACGAGCAGCGCGCCGAGCACGGAGTGATCATGGTGGGCACCGAAACAGCTCTCGTCGATGACCCGTCACTTACCGCGCGGACAGTGGACGGAGCTCTCGCTTCGCACCAGCCCCACGCCGTCGTGATGGGCAACCGTGAGGTTCCAGCAGGAGCTGCTGTTCGATCTCATCCAGGTGGTTTTTCCCACAAACGCTCGCATGATCCTGCTCAAGTTCTCGGCGAGCTTTTTGCCGAGGGTTATCGCTCCGTCTACCTCGAGGGTGGAAAAACACTGATGAGTGCTTTTGTCCGAGAGAACCTCGTCGACGAATTCCATATCGGCATTGGACCTCTTCTCCTGGGAGGCCCCCAGTCCGCAATCGATGACATCGGAGTGGAGTCGATTGCGCTCGGGAAAGCCCTCACTATTTCGCAGGTCGACCGACTCGGCGGCGATCTATGGGTCGTCGCTGTGCCTGAGAGGGAGAGATAGGCAGATGTTCACAGGATTAGTCGAAGAAATGGGATCTGTCGTTGAACGAGTGCCCTCGGGCGACGGAGAACGCATCCGAATCGAGGCCTCGGTTGTGCTCGGTGACACCTCTCACGGCGACTCGATTTCAGTGTCTGGTGTGTGTCTCACTGTTGTGGAACAGACTGACAACGGCTTCGTCGCCGATGTCATGGCAGAAAGCATCGAACACTCCACGATTTCGACATGGACTCCCGGAACCGCGGTCAACCTCGAGCGGGCAGCCGCCGTCGGGGACCGACTCGGTGGACACATCGTCCAAGGGCACGTCGACGCCACAGCAACTGTGTTGGCGGTGACTCCAGGTGACAAGTGGAGTGTGATCCGGCTCTCGCTGGAGCCCGCTATCGCTCCGCTCGTTGCAATGAAAGGGTCAATCACTGTCGATGGAGTCTCGTTGACCGTCTCCGACGTGGGAAAAGACTGGTTTGAAGTGTCTTTGATCCCGGAGACTCTTGCCGTCACGACACTTGGTGTTCGGAAAGTGGGCGATGCAGTCAATCTGGAGACGGACATTCTTGCCCGGCAGGTCATGCGCATTCTGGAGCTTCGCGAGGAAGGGAGTGCCTGATGGCTATTGCCACCATTGACGTCGCACTCGATCACCTGAAGCGGGGTCGGCCCATCATCGTGGTCGACGACGAAGCTCGGGAAAATGAGGGCGACATTGTGATGAGTGCCGACTTAGCCACTCCCGAATGGGTGGGCTGGACTATTCGCCACAGCTCCGGCTACTTATGCGCGCCGATGCCATCGGATTGGGCCGACCGGTTGAATCTGCCGCCAATGGTTTCGAAAAACGAAGACCCGAGGCTCACTTCCTACACGGTCTCTGTCGATGCGGCCTCCGGTGTGACCACTGGAATCAGTGCCTCTGACAGAGCGCGAACTCTGCGAGTGTTAGCCGACCCGCACGCCACCGCAGAGGACCTCATCCGTCCGGGCCATATTCTTCCTCTCCGGGCAGCGCCGGGAGGCCTGATGGAGCGTCCCGGCCACACCGAAGCAACAGTCGCCCTGCTGGCCATGGCTGGTCTGCAGCCTGTGGGACTGATTGGAGAAGTTGTCGGCGACGACGGAGAGTTGCTCCGACTGCCCGAGCTCCTGGAATTTGGCAACGAGCACGGAGTTCCGGTCATCACCATTGAGCAATTGATTTCTTCGGGGCAAGTATTTGGTGATGCGTCTCTTCTCGGTCAACTCCGCGGAGGAATTGGCGAACAGCAGAGAGTGTTTTTCGAAGTGGAAACGAACGTGCCGACGGAGCACGGAGACTTCGTGCTTCGTGCCTATCGAGACCGGGCAACTGGAGCCGATCATGTCGCGATTGTCTCCGGACAACCCGAGGACGGGATGCTTGTCCGCCTGCACTCAGAATGCCTCACCGGAGAAGCAATGGGGTCACTGAAGTGCGAATGTGGGCCGCAGCTCCGCGCGGCGATGGAAACAATTCACGAGCGTGGCGGTGCAGTCATTTACCTCCGTGGACAAGAAGGTCGGGGTATTGGCCTGATCAACAAACTCCGGGCCTATCGACTTCAGGAATCCGGCTTAGACACTTTGGACGCGAACCTTGCGCTGGGGCTCCCCGCTGACGCCCGCGACTACGGTGCCGCGGCAGCCATTCTTCAAGATATGGGCATCAGCAGAGTTCGCCTGCTGTCTAACAACCCAGAAAAGAAAAGGCAGCTCGAGGAGCACGGAATTACCGTGACTGAACTTGAACCGCTCGTTGTCGGAGTCGGTGAAGAAAACTTTGACTACCTACAAGTCAAGCGCGACCGAATGGGTCACACCCTGCCAGGAGCCCTCGAAACAGGTTCCATTCCATTGCCACAGGAAGGACAATCCTCATGAGCGGTCAAGGCTCCCCCGTAAAGCTAGAAGCTCCGGATGCCACTGGGCTGAAAGTGGTGGTTGTCGCGGGTCAGTGGCACGAGCAAATTGCACAGGGATTGATTGACGGCGCAAGCCGGTATCTAGACTCTTCCGGCGCTGACTGGTCGCTTGTGCAGGTGCCAGGAAGCTTCGAGCTGCCCCTCGGGGCGCAGAAAGCCCTGGAATCCGGTGCAGATGCGGTGGTTGCTCTTGGAGTCATCATTCGCGGGGGTACTCCACACTTCGAATACGTTGCACAGGCAACGACTGACGGCCTCACACGCGTTGCGTTAGATGCGGGAAAGCCCGTTGGATTCGGTGTCTTGACTGTCGAAGACGAGAAACAGGGCCTCGATCGCGCGGGGCTTGAAGGCTCCAGCGAAGATAAAGGTGCGGAAGCAGCCGATGCGGCTATCCAACTAGCCCTCACCCTCCGGGGATGGAGCTAGCTTCTAGGCTAGGAAGCACATGAGTGCCACACCACGGTCTGTGCAGGGAGACCCCTCGAAGAGGGCTCGTCGCCGACCTGCACTTGTTCGTTGGTGGGACCGCACCAGCGAGAAGCTTCGGCGGCTGATTAAACCGCTGTTCAAGCCCCTCTACCGGCGGTTCCAAATTCGAAGTGTCATTGCCTGGTTTGTTCCCGGATGGGGTGAAGTCACGAAGAGCAAAGGTGGCCTCTCACTGGTTGGCAACCTAATCGGTGACAACACCGACTCACCGCTCATCGGAGTGGTCGCAGACTTTGGTTCCGGAAAACCAGCAGCTTTCGACGTCAGCGCACTCGTCGAGAGGCAAGGGGCACAAGCAGTGGTCACCGCTGGTGACAACATCTACTTTCAAACCGGCTATCAAGCACTCGTGGGTGATCTCTACGGAAAGTATCTCGAGGCGGGAGCGTTCTTCCCTGCCACCGGCAATCACGACTACTCCGAAGGTCGGGGGATTGCCCTTTTTGACCGGTATTTCGATTTCCTCGACGGTCACCGGTGGTATCGGGTCGTTCTGGGGCCCATCGAGTTTTTTATTCTCGACTCCCATCAGGCGCTGCACCATCCGGAGGTATTCAACGCTCAATACGACTGGCTTGAAAAAGCAGTTGCTGAGTCATCTGCTCCTTGGAAGGCGGTGGTGGTTCACCATCCGCCCCACTCCGCCAGATCACGTTCGCAAAAGGAGTTCCGTTTCCCCTACGACCAGTGGGGTGTTCACCTCGTCCTCTCGGGGCACGACCACACGATGCAGCACTTGGAGTTTGACGGTGTTCACTACGTGGTGGATGGCGCTGGGGGAGGAAGCCTCCACAAGTTTGAGGAAATCCTGGAGGGCACCACATTCCGTCGCGAAGGAACCTATGGAGCCTTCTTCCTCCAACCACAGGGTGACAGCCTGCACTGTCGCTTCGTCAGCGTTGACGACGAAGTGGTCCACTCGTTTGAGATTCCCCTGCGCCAGACTGCAGTCAAGGCCTAAGCCTCTTCGGCATCAATCGAAGAACAACACCCGCAGTCTGCGGGCGGCAAACAGTGTTCCGATTGCCCCAAGAACGAGGAAGTACAGGGCGTGGCCCAATGTGGCAAGGCTCACTGCGCCAGTTGTGAGCGAGCGAAGCATCTCGACTCCGTGCCACAGAGGGAGAGCTTGGACCACCCACTGCAGAGCAACCGGGTACACCTCCAACGGGTAGAAAGTGCCGGAGAAGAGAAAAAGCGGCAAGAGTGCAAAGTTAACCCAGCTCATCTGCTGGAAAGTAGTCAGAAAACTCGTCACACTCATGCCGATCGCCGCGAAGCATAAGCCAATTAAGACCACTGCCGGAATCGCGAGGAGTGCCCAGGGCGAGAGGACAAGGCCCATCACCTGCATCACAATGAGGAAACCGCTCGCGTAGAGCGCTCCTCTCATCAGCGCAAGAGTGATTTCCCCCACCGCTACATCGAGGGGACCGAGAGTCGTTTGCAACATTCCCTCGTAGAGGCGTTGGAAATTTAATTTGAAGAACACGTTCCAGGTTGAATCGACAACGGCGCCATTCATCGCGGCAACAGCGAGCAACGCCGGAGCGATGTAGGCGGCGTAGCTAATGGATTCCCCGCTAGGGCTCTGGACGGCTCCTACGAGCGCGCCAAAACCGATTCCGATGGACAACAAGTAGAAAACCGGCTCGAAAAAGCCACTCAGAACGGTGAGGATGTTGCTTGCTTTCGTGGCATCCCAGCCGCGCCGAATAACGCTTCGTATGTTCCCCGCATACAGGCCTGATACCGACGGAGGAAGCAGGCGCTTGGTGGGAGCTGCGATACTCATCGGCCAAGCCTCTTCGTAAATACCCGAACCGCAAGAATGAGTCCGACGGCCATCACA
>CAJXYC010000080.1 GCA_913063365.1 uncultured Cellulomonadaceae bacterium | reverse complement strand
TACTCCCACTCGATAGTGCCGGGTGGCTTCGACGTAATGTCGAGGACCACCCGGTTCACGCCTGCGACCTCGTTGGTGATGCGATTGGAAATGTGGGCGAGTAACTCGTGGTCGAGCCTGGTCCAGTCAGCTGTCATTGCATCGTCACTGGAGACTGGGCGAAGCACAATGGGGTGACCGTAGGTGCGGCCGTCTCCCTGAACTCCGACCGAACGCACATCGGCCAGCAACACCACAGGACACTGCCAAATCTCGGTGTCGGCTCCTGAGGCGGTGAGTTCTTCTCGCACAATGGCATCTGCCTGACGAAGCAGCGTCAACCGGTCTTCTGTGACCTCTCCCACAATGCGGATCCCCAGTCCTGGCCCGGGGAAGGGGTGTCTGCCCACGATATGTTCGGGCAGACCAAGCTCTCTCCCGATCTGGCGGACTTCATCTTTGAATAGCGTCCGGAGCGGTTCGATGAGTTCGAACTCGAGGTCTTCGGGGAGACCACCTACGTTGTGGTGAGACTTGATCACCGCAGTGCCAGCGCCACCACCGCTTTCGACCACGTCCGGATACAACGTCCCCTGAACGAGAAAGCGCACGGAGGTGTCCTCTTCGACCGCCTGAGTGACCAGATCCGACGCAGCCGATTCGAAAGTGCGGATGAATTCCCGGCCAATAATCTTCCGCTTTTCTTCCGGGTCACTCACCCCGGAGAGTGCTCCGAGAAAGCGGTCTTTGGCATCGACGGTGACAAGCTGCACGCCCGTGGCTTCAACAAAATCTCTTTCCACCTGCTCTCGTTCGCCGTCACGCAACAATCCGTGGTCGACGAAAACACAGACGAGCTGCGACCCCACAGCTCGTTGCACGAGAGCGGCGGCCACCGCCGAATCGACCCCACCTGAGAGGCCACAGATCACTCGGTCCGTGCCAACCCGCTCCTGAATGGAGGCCACCTGCGAGGCAATCACACTGTCTGATGTCCAGTCGTGGCCAAGCCCTGCGATGTCGTGGAGGAAATGCTCCAATACGTCCTGGCCATAGTCGGTGTGCTTCACCTCTGGATGCCACTGCACGCCATAGCGCTTTGTGCCGGGGTCGCCGAAGGCAGCCACCGGAGTGGCCTCAGTAGAGGCCAAGACTTTGAACCCGGGCGGGGCTTCCCGCACCTGGTCACCGTGGCTCATCCACGTCGACTGGCTTTCAGGCTGACCAGAAAGTAGAGGATCATTGCTGTCGAGGACGGTGGTGGCAGTGCGTCCGTATTCGCGACCTCCCGTGTGAGCGACTTCTCCACCGAGCGCCTGCGCCATGACTTGGAAGCCGTAACAGATGCCAAAAATTGGCACGTCCAGATCAAAAACCTTCGGGTCGAGCTCCGGGGAGCCGTCTTCGTACACACTGGACGGGCCGCCACTTAGGACCAGCGCGACCGGATCCTTCGCGCGGATATCGTCGGCGGTGGCCGTGTGCGGAACAAGCTCCGAATAGACCCCTGCTTCACGCACCCGGCGGGCGATGAGCTGGGCATACTGCGCCCCGAAATCGACCACGAGAACGGGCCTCGGAGTCGTCGAATCCGTGCTCACGATGTGCTGTCTGAATCCATCAGACCACGGACCATCGCGGTGGCACGGGCTTCAATAAAGAACGACAGCAAGGGCACCAGTCCACCGGAGGCAAGCCACAAGAATCGCCAGAACGGCCACCGCAGCTGAGACCAGACGCGGAAGCAGGAGAACAGGTAGACCACGTAGAACCAACCGTGAGCAATCAAGATTGCTTGCGACAGGTTAAATGCCTGGACCTCGCCGTCTGGAACCATGGCGAACAGACCACCCTCACCAAACATTTCGACCTCTGAGCCGAAGCCGTATTTGGCCACCATTTCGACCGTGAGCAACAGCAGCAGGATGCCGGTGATGTAAGCGGATAGGCGATAAAAGGAAAGCGCTCCCGGCAAGGTCTTTGGAAGCGACTGGCTCTGCTCGGCCTGATTATTCGACATTGTTTCCATCCTAGATTGGGCTTAGTCAGCGGAAGCGGTCTCTTTTTCCCATTCGTCCCGGACCAGGCGGTACCAGAGGTACAGAGCGAAGACCGCGAATATCGCCCACTCAGCCGCGTAGAAGATATTCAGCCAGTTGAGCGCACCGGCTGGCTCGGGAGCCGACGTGGGAATTGTTCGAAGCCCGGCAGGAGCCTCCTCGACCACGAGATAGCCGCCATAGACGGGGCCTGGATCGGCCCAGAGATTCACCAACTCGGCAACCGAAATGGCCGATCGGACGCCATTCTCGAAGTCTGATGTCTGGGGTGACTCCGTCGGAACATAGCGCCCCACGAGTTCCGCGCTACTCGGTGCTGCGGGAGAAGCCGGCCTCGATTCAGACGAAGGCGTCCAGCCCACGGCCACGGCAAGCGACGAACCGTCGTCTGTTTGACAATGCCGAATGAGCCAATCTCCAGTGCCCTCTGCCAGGCGACGCTCGACGGCCCAAACATCGTCCCCGGGCACGATGCGACACGTCACACTCACCATCCGCCCACTGGCATCGGTGGTGATGATTTGTTGCGGTGTCGCAACCGACTCGAGGGGTACCGGCTGTTCAGTAGCGCGTTGGGGGACATTGACGGCAGAGAAACTGCGCTCCCACTGCCACTGGCCAAGGCCCGCAAAAACTGCCGCAATCGCGAGCGCGAGGACAAGGGCGAAGAGCCACTTGGGCCGCTTTGCAACGTCCCAATAGGAAAGATCCTGCGTCACCTTGGCCACAGCTCGACGGTACCGCGCTGGGCTGGGGGCAGCCTTGGTTTCTAGCAGGTGGTCGTCACGTCGACGCGCTGGAAATCTTTGACGTCGGTGTAGCCGCAGGTCGCCATCGAATGCCGAAGAGCGCCCATCAGATTGGTCCGACCGTCAGCGGCGTGGGCAGGACCAAACAACACTTCTTCGAGGGACCCGGCAACTCCCACTTCAACCCGATTACCCCGCGGAAGCTTTGGATGGTGCGCTTCTGGTCCCCAATGCCAGCCACCGCCAGGAGCTTCGCTGGCCCGAGCAAGGGTGGAACCAAGCATGACGGCATCAGACCCTGAGGCCAGCGCCGCCACGATGTTCCCGCTTGAGCCAAGACCGCCATCCGCAATCACGTGGACATAGCGACCACCTGATTCATCCAAGTAATCACGCCTGGCAGCCGCCACATCGGAAATGGCGGTGACCATGGGTGCGTGGATTCCAAGAGTGAGCCTGGTGGAGGACGCGGAGCCACCTCCAAAGCCGACCAAGACTCCCGCTGCACCGGTGCGCATCAAGTGCAGCGCCGCGGAGTAGCTGGCGGCACCGCCGACAATGACTGGCACATCGAGCTCATAGATGAACTCTTTGAGATTCAGTGGTTGACCATTTGAACTGACATGCTCGGCGCTGACCGTTGTCCCTCGAATGACAAAGAGATCAACCCCCGCAGAGAGAACCACGTCAGAAAACTCTTTAGTGCGTTGAGGACTAAGCGCTCCGGCAACGGGCACCCCGGCCTGGCGAATCTGGTCGAGTCTGGCGGTAATCAGCTCAGGTTTGATGGGCTCTTGGTAGAGCTTTTGCAGGTGGCTCGTCACCGTCTCGGCGGGGACGCTCCGCAACTCATCGAAAAGACTGCTCGGGTCGTCGTAGCGGGTCCACAAACCCTCGAGGTTTAAGACACCGAGACCTCCGAGTTTGCCCATCGCGATGGCCGTCTCCGGTGACATGACCGAGTCCATCGGAGCGGCAATCACAGGAATCTTGAAAGTGAAGGCGTCGATTGTCCAGTCGAGCGACACGTCCTCGGGGTCTCTTGTCCGCCTCGAGGGGACGACGGCAATATCGTCCAGTCCGTAGCCTCGGGTGGCTCTTTTGGCCATGCCGATGTCGTGCTCAATCACGGAGACAGCCTACCGACCCAGGGGCTGTCCAGGAGGGCCTAGCCCTTGTAGTTCGGCGCCTCAACCACTCGGTGGATATCGTGCGGATGGGATTCCTTGAGGCCGGCAGCGGTGATCCGGACAAATTTGCCCTTGGCTTTCAGCTCCTCGATGGTGGCCGCGCCGGTGTAGAACATTGATTGACGCAGGCCTCCGAGTAGCTGGTAAACCACCGAACCGAGAGGACCTCGGTAGGGCACCTGACCTTCGATGCCCTCTGCGATCAGCTGCTCATCGCTTGGAACATCGGCCTGGAAGTAGCGATCTCTGGAATATGAAGTCTTCTCTCCTCTGCGCTGCAGTGCACTCAAAGAACCCATGCCTCGGTAATGCTTGAACTGCTTTCCGTCGACGAATACGAGGTCTCCTGGACTCTCGTCCGTCCCCGCAAGCAGGGACCCGAGCATGACCGAATCAGCTCCCGCCACGAGGGCTTTCGCGATGTCACCGGAGTACTGAAGTCCTCCGTCAGCGATGACGGGAACGCCTGCGGGGATAGCGGCTCGTGAGGCCTCCCAGACGGCCGTTACCTGTGGGACTCCGACACCGGCGACGACTCGTGTCGTGCAGATTGAGCCTGGTCCAACGCCTACTTTGATGGCGTCGACTCCGGCAGAAATGAGGGCCTCAGCGCCATCTCGGGTCGCCACATTGCCACCGACAATGTCAATGTCGGCGAAAGCTTTATCGGCCTTTAACCGACCGATGATGTCGATAACTCCGGAACTATCCCCGTTGGCGGTGTCGACCACGAGCACATCAACACCGGCGTCTCGAAGCTCACACGCTCGGTCCCACGCGTCTCCAAAGAAGCCAATCGCAGCGGCCACTCGAAGTCGGCCTTGCGAATCTTTTGTGGCAAAGGGGTATTTTTCGGACTTGTCAAAGTCCTTGACAGTAATCAGTCCACGCAAATGCCCGGTCTTATCGACCAGCGGAAGTTTCTCAATCTTGTGGGCAGCGAAGAGGGAGAGGGCTTCTTCTTGGGCGATTCCTTCTTCAGCAGTAATCAGCCCTTCCTTGGTCATCACATCTTTCACAAGCGTCGATGCGGCCTCCGAAGGACGGACAAAGCGCATATCCCGGTTGGTGATGATTCCGACCAACTTGCCGTCGCCCTCGACCACCGGCAAGCCGGATACCCGGAAACGACCGCAAATCTCGTCTACTTCGGCGACTGTCGCATCCGGGGTAATCGTCACCGGGTTAGTGATCATCCCCGATTCATTGCGCTTGACTTTGTCGACTGCCTCGGCCTGATCCTCGATGGCCATATTTCGGTGGAGCACACCAATACCGCCTTGACGAGCCATCGCGATGGCCATCCGCGCCTCAGTCACAGTGTCCATCGCCGCCGACAAGAGCGGGGCGTATGTGGAGATGCGCTTCGTAAGCCTGGATGTCGTGTCCGCCTGCGACGGAATGACATCGGTGTGGGCCGGCAGGAGCATCACATCGTCGTAGGTGAGACCTACAAAATCGAAGGGATTATTCTCCACTCGGTGGCCCTCCAGGACTGCTGATTTTCCC